>CALXGL010000016.1 GCA_944387825.1 uncultured Oscillospiraceae bacterium
GCGGAGTTTACAACCAGGCTGATGATTGAAAAGGGCGTCACCCTCGCCACGGCGGAGAGCTGCACCGGCGGCGAGCTCGCCAAGGCCGTCACCGACATACCCGGCGCCAGCGCGGCGCTCAAGGGCGGCGTGGTGGTCTACACGAACGAGGCCAAGACGCGGCTGCTGGGCGTGCCCGCCGGACTCATTGAAGAAAAGGGTGCCGTGAGCCGCGAGGTCGCCGTGGAGCTTGCAAAGCGCGTGCGCGAGCTCATGGGCGCGGATTACGGCGTGGGAATAACCGGCCTCGCCGGGCCCGACGGCGACGGCGTACATGAGGTGGGCACGGTGTTCATTTCGCTCGCCGACAGGGAAGGCGTCTGGGTCCGTGAAAAACATCTCAGCCGCCGCGGGCGCGACAACGTCAGGCTCTATGCCTGCCAGCACGCCTTTGACATGCTCCGCCGACGCATAGCGGGCCTGGATGCCGGAGGGATTGCCGACGTATGAAACTTTACCTTGTCAGACATGGAGAAAGCGTGTGCAACGTCCGGAGGATGCTGTACGGCCGTACGGACTGCGCCCTTACCGAGCTGGGCTGCCAGCAGGCCCGCGAGGTGGGCGATAAGCTCAGAAGCGAACATATAGAGCGCTGCGTGTCCAGCCCGCTTATCCGCGCGTCCGAGACCGCGAGGCTTGCGCTGTGGGACAGGGACGTGCCGATAGAGCTGTCCGACGGACTCATGGAGCAGGACATGGGCGAGTGGGAGAACCAGCCCTTTGACGACATGCTGCAGAGCGACCCGGAGCTTATGAACGCCATGCTCAGGGACTGGACGCAGGTCGTGCCGCCCGGCGGGGAGAGCTATTTCGAACTGCGCGACAGGGTCGGGGCCGTGCTTTCGGACGTGATTGAGCGGGGCGAGGACACGCTGCTTGTGGCTCACAACGGACCGCTTTCCACGGTTATGAGGCTGCTTCTGGAGATGCCGGACGCCGGAGTAAACCGGCTCTGGTTCGAGCAGGGCTCCTGGTCCTGCCTTGATATAGATAACGGGGTCGTACGGCTGCGTTACTTCAACAAGTGATAAAAAATCGCCTGCGGCGAGAAAAGGGGTACATAGATATGGAAGACAGAAGCCGTGGCTCCGGCGGCAGGACGGCGCTGCGCGTGCTGGCCTTTATAGGCGTCACACTGCTGCTGCTTGTCATAGCGCTTGCGGCCGCGCTGTTTATAGCCACGAAGGGCCCGAGCGAGAGCGCCAGAGAAGCCGTATACGACTGGGCCGCCGAACGGAATATGCAGGGCATAGCCGGCATCTTCCTCTCAACGGAAGAGAAGGACGCCCTGGCGGACGTCTCGGGCGAGAACCCGCCCGCCGGGGACGGACAGCCCGCCGGGAGTTCCCAGCCCATGATAATCATCTCGGAGAGCGCGCCCGCGCAGAGCGCCGAACCCGAGAGCACAGAGACGCCGGGTGAGAGTACTGAGGAGTCGCCTGAAACCACCGGAGAGGAGGCTGCCGAAGCATGAGCGACGAAAAGAACGTGTTTGATTTCCACGGGCTTTCCGATGACGAGGAGCTCGACAAGCTGCTCGAGAGCGTCCGCCGCGACATAGGCGAGGCTTCGCCGCAGTCCGCGCGTCCGGCGCGGCCTTCCCGCCCGGCGCCGCAGCCGTCTCAGCCGTATCAGCCGTCGCAGCCCGCCCGCGAGAGCGCGGAGCCGGAGGAAGCGCGCCGGCAGGCGGCGCCTGCCGCGCAGCAGATACGCCAGCCCCGTCCGGCGGCCGCGCGCGTAAAGGAGGCCGGGCGCGAGGCGCCGGAGCCGGAGAGCCGCGCCGGCCGGACAGAGCGCGAGCTTCCGCCGCAGCGCGAGCGGATACGTGTGGTACACCCCGAGGACGAGGAGCCGGAAAGGCCGCGCCGCAGCCGCTTCGGCCTGGCTTTCGGCATCTATACGGCGGTGCTGTTCCTTATCCTCGCCGCGGGCTGCGTGCTGCTCTGGTTCTATCTGGACGCTTATGAGTCCACAAGGCCGGAAAAGACGATGGATGAGTTTACCGAGCTGGCCGACGAGGCCTATTGGTCCGACGCCGTGAAGGGCGCCTTTACGGTAAGCGAAACCCCGTTTGAAAATCGCGACGAGCTTATGGAAGAGCTCTGCATGTCCGTAATCCGCAGCTATCCGCTTGTCTACCGCGAAGACGGCAGCTGGACAGAGGACAACATGTCCTATATGGTTTCCGCGGGCGGCAAGAATATCTGCAGGGTCACCATAGACGAGGTGGCCGAAAACGGCAACGCGGGCTTCGGCTTCACCTACCTCGAGGTGACGCGGGTTGAGCTTCTGGCGAGCTTTACCGCGCCGATGTCGCACGACGTGACCATAACCGCCCCGGCGGACGCCGCGGTAACGGTGAACGGCATAGAGCTGACGGAGGAATATGTGAACGCGGAGGATGCAAGCCTGCCCGCCTCGGTTACGGACGGCCTCGGCGAGCTCGAGACGGAAATAGCCGGACAACTTTACACGGTATACACGATAAGCGGGCTCTACGCTCCCGTTGAGGTCTGCTGCACCGACGCGGAGGGCAATGTGCTCGCGCCTGCGGACGAGCCCGAGGACGATTCCGCGGTCTTCGCCCTTGGCGAAGGGACGCTCGACTACCGCATACTTGTGCCCGAGGGCAGCAGCATAAGCGTCAACGGCGTGGAGCTCGACGAGAGCTATAACACCGGCGACACGGTCGTGCCCGCCTTCCTCCAGGGCTTCGATGACTACGGCACCCTGCCCGAGCTTGAGCTCTGGCTGGTCGAGGGCCTGCACGCGGAGCCGGAGATAAGCGTTGAATCCGGGCGCGATTCCCTCGAAGGCGTGACGGCGGGCGATGAGCTGGTGTTCTTCCCCGAGGGCGACGAGACCCTGCCCGGAACGCACACTGACGAGGTCACCGAATTTATGACCGCCTATGTGAATTATCTCACCGGAGAGGCCGCGTCCGAAGAGGATTATACGGCGCTCCAGGGCAAGGTGCTGGACGGCAGCGCCCTGGATACGGCGCTTGAGGAGCTCAAGGACGGCTACGAGGCCAACGGGCTTGCGGCCGAACGCGTGCGCGTGCGCAGCGACAGCTTCCAGAGCATAGGCTCCACCTGCTTTACCTGCACGGTCAATGTAGAATATTCCCCGGCGGAAGAGGACGGCGAGGATATAAACGTGAGCTACGCTGTCGTGTTCGTAATGAGCGGCGGCGTCTGGCAGGCGGCGGCCGCAGTCTGCTGACACAGGGCATAAAAAGAGGGCCCGCGCTTAGGCGCGGGCCCTTTGCTTTGCGCGGCTATACCTCGCTGCCGTCCGGGGACAGCGTCACCACGCGCAGGGGTATGCCGCCCGCGGCGGCGCGGACGGCGCGTTCCATCCCTCCGCAGCAGGGCACGGTCATGCGAGTCAGGGTCACGGAGCGGATGCCCTTGCCCTCAAATAGGGCGGAGAGGCGCTCAGCGTAGTCAACGCTGTCGAGCTTGGGACAGCCGACCAGCGTCACGCGCCCGGCCATATAGCGCCTGTGGAAGTCCGCGCAGGCGTAGGCCGTACAGTCGGCGGCGACAAGCACGTCCGCGCCGGCGAGCCATTCCGCGCTCGCGGGGACGAGGCGTATCTGCACCGGCCACTGCGCGGCGCCCTCGGCCGCGGCGCAGGAGGCTCCGGCGGCGGGAGCCGTGCCCTTGAGGGACTTCATCGCGCCCAGCGCGGCCATGCGCGCCTTGACCGCCGCTTCGTCGTAGGCCGCAGCCTCGCGCTCGATTATCTCAATCGCGCCCGCCGGGCACTCGGGCAGGCAGTCGCCCATGCCGTCGCAGTAGTCGTCGCGGACAAGCCGCGCCTTGCCGGAGCGCAGCTCTATAGCGCCCTCGTGGCAGGCCTCGGCGCAGAGGCCGCAGCCGGTGCATTTGTCCTCGTGTATCTTGACTATCCTTCGTACCATCAAAGCTCTCCTTTCGCGTACATCACCGCGGTCACGGCTACGACGGGCGCGGTCTCGCAGCGGAATATCCGCTCGCCCATCGAGCAGAGGACGGCGCCCGCGCCCTTCGCCAGGCGCGCCTCGGCGAGCGAGAAGCCGCCCTCGGGCCCGGTTATGAGGCTTCCGGACTTGAAATCGCCCGCCGCCTCTATCGCCTCGTGCAGCGGCGCGCGGTCTTCGCCCGTCTCGTACATGAAGAGGCAGGTCTCGGACTTCATGGCGGAGTTGAGCATCTCGACATAGTCGTGGATATACTCCACCGGCGGGATTATCCCGCGGCCGCTCTGCTCGGCGGCGGACTGGGAGATGCGGTTGAAGCGCTCGAGCTTTTTGTCCACGCTGCGGCCATCGAGCTTTGCGACGCAGCGCTCGCAGTCGAAGAAGACTATGCGCCCCGCGCCGGCCTCGACGCACTTCTGGATAAGGAAGTCCGCCCGCTCGCCCTTGGGCAGGCCCGCGTAGACCGTGACGGAGACCGACGGCTCGCCCCTGCAGGGTACGACCTCGACCACCTCGGCCTCAACCTCGTCCGAGAGCGAGCTCACGATGCGGCAGCGGTAGTCGGTGCCCGCGCCGTCGCATATCACGACGTCCTCGCCCGGACGCAGCCGCAGCACGCGCACGTGCTCCGCGTCCTTCCCGCGTATAAAGGCCCGGCCGCCCGCGAGGTTGGTCCCGGCCATGAAAAATCTCGGCATAGCTTTCTCCTCCGTAAATGTGTTCAGTTTGTCCTGCGCACGGGGTGGCGTATCACGGTTCTGAGCTTCTCCGGCGCGGTGCGGCGCGCGTCGCTCAGGTATATCTCATGGTGCAGCCGTCCGGACTCGAAATCCGGGGCGTACCCTTCACGTGCGGCATACCCGTGCATGAGCTCTATCGTGGCGGGCTCCGCGTCATAGGGCCCGAGGTGCATGCATTGCACACACAGCCCCTCATCCAGCGTGAGGAATTCCGCGCGGGAAAAGTCCTCATGCTTCTTCGCCGAGGCCTCGGCGACGGCCCAGTCGAAGTCCGTCCGGCTCACAAAATCCGGCAGGCGGATGACGGATATCCAGCGGAAGCTCTCCTTGCGCGAGTAATCTATCCCGCCCGCGGCGGAGCCGTCCTGATACCAGAATCCCTCCAGCGGCGGCACGACGTAGTCAAAGTATCCCTCTATCCTGTGGGAGCCCTTTTTGCTCATCTTTATCGTGAAGGCGAGGCCGTAGAGTATGCCAATCGCCCGCTGATACTCCCCGCCCTCCGCGTTGGGGTCGCCCGCGCCGCGCACGGCGACGAAATTCATCCTGGGCACCGTGACAATGCCGGGCGTGCTTTTGGGCAGGTAGAACTCCTTATACTCCTTCTTGTAGTCGAACGCCATGGCGTCTTCCCGAGCTCAGGCGGAGAGAGCCTCAATTTCAGCCGCCGCCTCGCCGCTGAGCAGCCAGTCCGCAATGAGGCGCGCGGGGGCGTCATCGGCCAGGCCGGCGAGAGTGACGGCATAGAGCCCGCCATATTCCAGCGCCCGCGTCTCGAGCTCCATGCCCGCGCTCTGCGCTTCGGCAAGAACGGCTTCATCCGGGAGGGGCGCTATCACGAGGTCGAGCTCGCCGGCGAGCAGGGCCTTATAGCTTGCCTGCGCGCCGAGGGCCTCCATGGGGTAATCGCCGCCGCTGTACTGCGTGTGTACCTTCTCGAATACGAGCTGAATGAGCGGCATGGCGTCTGCGCTGCCGTCTATGCGCGGGTAGTTCTCCGCCGTCACGCCCTCTATGGCGTCCTCCGGCGCGCCGCAGGCTGAGAGCAGCAGGGCGAGTATCAGTGCGAGGGGCAAAAGCTTTTTCATGTGCACGGCCTCCTTGGCTTTTTTAGAATTATCTCACATCCCGCACCTTATTGCAAGCGCGGCATATGCTGTAGGGGAGGTCATACGTATGGACAACGAAACTCTCTCCGCCCTCAAGGGCTTTGACGGCGTCTGGGACCGCGTGTCGGGCCGGCCGGCGCCCTCGCTGGGTGAACTTGCGGACGCCGCGGAGAGGCAGCGCGAGCTGCTCTGCGCCCTTGCGGGGCGCTGCCCCCAACACGCGGCGCGCCTCAGGACAATGGCGGCCGCGGAAGCGGCGGCCGTGCGCCGCCTGCGTGCGGAGAATTTTCTGGCCGCGGGCGAGAATTACCGCCCCGCCGCGGCCTGCGCACTGATTAAAAGCGCGCTCTGCGCCCTGCGCGAGGCGTATCTGGGCGCGTCTGCGCTGGCGGATAAGCTCCAGGAGGCGGCAAACGCGGCGCCCTGCGAGCTGCGGAACACCCTCGACGTCCTGGCCGCAGCCGAGCGCTGCCGGGCCCGCGAGCTGCGCGCGCTGGTTTTATGCGGCTTTGGAGTAAATTGCTCTTGACTTTGCATGGGAAATAATATATTATATACGGGCGTCAACTGAATAAGCTTTGGTTCGAGCAGCCCGTGGAGATGTCGCGTAGTTGGTCGAGCGCGCACGATTGGAAATCGTGTAGGGGTCAAAAGCTCCTCGAGAGTTCGAATCTCTCCATCTCCGCCACGCCGGAACGGTAAAAGCCGTTCCGGCGTTTTTAAATTCCTTGACAGAAAGAGCGAATGGGTATATCCTGACTGTATTATAAACATTAGTACGGTTTGAGAGGGGTGAGGCGATGATAAGCATAAATTTCCGGGATTCGCGGCCCATCTATGAGCAGGTCAAGGACGCTCTGCGCCGGTTAATTGTGTCCGGCGCGCTTCCGCCGGATGAAAAGCTGCCCTCTGTTCGTGAGCTGGCCAGCCAGCTTGTCATAAACCCGAACACCATACAGCGCGCGTACCGCGAGCTGGAGCATGAGGGCTATATCGTCTCCGTCCCGGGCAAGGGCAGCTTCGCAAGCGCGCAGAGCGGAGTGGACGCGGTGCGCCGGGAGGAGCTTTTGGGCAGGCTGGACGATGCGGTGGAGGAGCTGCTGTATCTCGGAGTAACGCCCGAAGAGCTGAAAGCCAGAATAGATGAAAGGGCGGTGGGGCGTGATGAGAATTGAGCTTTTGGATGTGACCAAGCGCTTCGGCCCGCATCCGGCCCTGGCCGGACTGAATATGGATGTGCCGGCGGGGGCGGTATACGGCCTCGTCGGCCCGAACGGGGCGGGAAAGACGACGGCGATACGCCACATAATGGGCGTTCTCCGCGCCGACAGCGGCGAGGTGCTGGCCGACGGCAGGCCGGTGTATGAAGATACCGCCGTCAAGGCGCGCATGGCCTGGATACCCGACGAGGTGTTCTATTTCCCGCAGGCGAGCATAGACGAGATGATGCGGTTTTACAGCCGCGTGTACCCGGACTTCGACCGCAAGCGTTTTGAAAAGCTGGCGGAGGCCTTCCCGCTTGACCGCAAGCAGCCCATACGGCGCTTCTCGCGCGGCATGAAGAAGCAGGCCGCGTTCTGGCTCGCGCTTTCGCTCCGGCCGGAGGTGCTCGTGCTCGACGAGCCGGTGGACGGGCTCGACCCCGTCATGCGCCGCCAGGTCTGGTCGCTGCTGCTCGCCGACGTCGCCGAGCGCGGCACGAGCGTGCTCGTCTCCTCGCACAACCTGCGCGAGCTTGAGGACGTGTGCGACCGCGTAGGCTTCATAAACGAGGGCAGGATGCTGCTCGAGCGCAGCCTAAGCGAGCTGCAGGAAAACATCTGCAAGATAAACTTTGTTCCCCGGGAGGGCTCGGAGATACCGCCCGAGCTCGAGCTGCTGCACGTCTCCGGCTCCGGCCGGCTCAAGACTCTTATCGTCCGCGGCGCGCCCGAGGCCGTCACCGCGCGGCTTGAGCGGGACGAGCCCGTGTTTGTGGACGCCGTGCCGCTGACGCTCGAGGAGATATTCATATACGAGCTGGGAGGTGAGGGACATGAGGTCCGCGACATCCTGCTTTAATTGGGGCGTCTTCCGCAAAACCGTCCTGCGCTTCTGGCCAATATGGGCCATATACACCTTCGTCTGGCTTATGGCCCTGCCTGTGAGCCTCATAGGCGAGCTGGACGCCCCCGGGCTCGACCTGAGTTACCAGGTGTTCAGATCGGTCCCCGCCACGGCGCACTGGCTCTGTCCCATCGCGGCCTGCGCCGCGGCCATGGCGGCGTTTTCGCACCTGTACTCCGAGCGCGCGTCGAACTTCTACGCCGCGCTGCCCGTGCGGCGCGGGGCCATGTTCACCTCCTGCGCGGCGGCGGGGCTGCTGCCGCTCGTGGCGGGCAATCTGCTCGTTGCGCTGCTCACGCTCTGCGTCGAGCTCGCCGGAGGCGTGGCGGACCTTGCCTCGCTTGCGAAGTGGTTCGCCGCCGTGACGCTCGAGCTCGCCGCATACTTCGGCCTCGCCTCGCTCTGCGCCATGTTCACGGGGCATATTGTGATAATGCCGCTGCTCTTCATAGCCGTGAACACCGTCGCCGCGGCGCTGGGCAATATCGCGCTCGTCGTGCCGAACACCTTCATCTACGGCTATGTCATGTCCAACACCTCCTGGGCGGACATATTCTCGCCGCTTATATGGCTCTCGAACAACGTGGGAGTCACCCGTATGGAGGACGGCGTCCTCAGGACAGTCTCGGAGCTCACCGGCTGGGGAGGCGTCATAGCCTACGGCGCGCTCGGGGCGCTGCTGCTGCCAGTCTCCGCGCTCTGCTACAGGCGCCGGGCGATGGAGACCGCCGGCGATGTGGTGGCCATCGCGCCGCTCAGGCCGCTGTTCCGCTGCCTGTGCTCTGTCGTCGCGGCCTTTATCCTCGGCAACCTCTTCTTCGACATAATCGCCGGCTACGGCGGCGGCCGCAGCAGCCTGCTTGCGGCGCTCGCATATTCGCTCTGCATGGCTGCCGGCGCGTTCATCGGCTGGTTCGGCGCGGAGATGCTGCTGCACAAGAGCTTCGCCGTGTTCGGGGGGAGGCGTTTCATAGGCTGGGGCGTCATAAGCCTCGCCTGCGCCGCCTTCGTATTCTCCTGCGTGCTGGACGTGACGGGCTTCGAGACACGCATCCCTGCGGCGGACGAGGTCGAGCGCGTGACCGTGTACTCCGGCGAAGGGGACGTGGAGTTCACCGGGCCCGGGGACATAGAGTCCATCCTCGCGCTGCATGCCGAGACCGTGGAGAAAAGGGAAAACTACGGCGTGGGCATGACGCTGCGCTATGAGCTCGCGGACGGAGGCGAGATGAAGCGAAGTTATGCCTTCAACACCGAAAACAGCTTCATCGCCGGCACGCTCAACGAGCTCATGAACAGACCGGACGCCATACTCCAGCGCAAGAGGGCTCCGGAATATCTCTCGCCGGCCAGGGTATCCGAGTCCCGCGTCGTGTTCCGCAGCGGGGCATGGGATATATATGGCTATGAGGACAATCTGGAGTATTCCTACTTCTCCGCCGAGGAGGCGGCCGAGCTCTACAACGAGTGCATACTTCCCGATATGCGCGAGGGCAAAATAGGCATCGTCTGGTACGGCGAGGACGGGGAGTTCGGCGAGAGCGTCTACGACTGCTCCATTGAGATACACTGGAGCGAGGGCGGGGGCCGCGTGCTTCGCACCACTCCGACCATATGGAGCGAGCGCACGAACGCCTGGCTTGCGGAGCACGGCGTGACTCTGCTCACCCTGGCCGAGACGGGCGCGCCCGAACCGGCCGCGTAATACCGCATCCCGGCGCGTCTGCGCCGGGATTTTTAAAATTCGGGACAACATCCGCGAGCAATCTGCGACTTTATGGGTAAAGGGGGCGGTGATGTGGAGGACGGACGTATAATCGAGCTCTTCAACCTGCGCGACGAGCGCGCGGTCGCGGCGGCGGAGCAAAAATACGGCGCGTACTGCCGCAGCATAGCGCTCAACCTGCTGGACATGCGTGAGGACGCCGAGGAGTGCGTCAACGACGCGCTGCACGCGGCCTGGAACGCCATACCGCCGGAGGCGCCGCACTCGCTCAAGACCTACCTGGGCCGCGTCGTGCGCAACCTGTCCGTCAGCCGCTGGCGCTCACAGCACGCGAAAAAGCGCTTCGGCGGCATGGAGACGCTGCTCAGCGAGCTCTCGGACTGCGTGCCTTCGCCCCTGAACGTGGAGGAGACCGTCGAACAGCGAAGGCTCTCGGAGCTCATAAGCGCCTGGCTGGATACGCTCGGCGAAGTTGACCGCGCGCTCTTTGTCCGCCGCTACTGGTACGGCGAGGGCGTTTCGGAGCTGGCTCGCGAGTGCGGCTGCGAGCCGAAAAGGCTCACGCAGCGCATGTTCCGGCTCAGGCGGGCGCTGAGGGCTTTCCTTGAGAAGGAAGGAGTGGAAATGTGAAAAACGAAGACATATTCGACGCCGTCACCGGCATACGCGACGATCAGGTAGAGGAGGCTAAGAAGGCGCGGCTGCGCCGCCGCCGTCCGCGCTGGCTGGGCGCGATAGCCGCCGTGCTGGCCGCGGCGCTCGTGGGAGGGTATTTCCTCTGGCCGGGCGGGCCCGCATCCTTCGAGGGCTTCGCCATAGCGGAGGCCGAGTACCCGGAGATGGCGCAGTACCCGAACGACATGATAAGCAATTACGGAATGCCGGAAAGCGATGATTTTGACGCGGCCTATGACGCCTGGCTCAGAGAGCTGATGGAGCGCACCAGCATCCCCTCGCACGCCGCAGAGCTCGCAGGCTTTATGGGCGCGAGCGCGGCGCAGTTCCTCTCCGGCGCGGGGAGCGAAAACCGCGCGTTCTCGCCGCTGAACGTCTACATGGCTCTCGCCATGCTGGCGGAGATAACGGACGGCGAGAGCCGCGCGCAGATACTCGAACTGCTCGACGCGGAGAGCGTGGAGGCGCTGCGCTCGCAGGCGAACGAGGCCTGGAACAGCGCGTACCTCGACGACGGCAGGGCGAGGAGTGTGCTCGCGAGCTCGCTGTGGCTCAATGAGGACGTGGAGTTCAACAGGGGCCCGCTCGAGACCCTCGCGTCGGACTACTACGCCTCGAGCTACCGCGGCGAGATGGGCTCCGACGAACTCAACGCCGCGCTGCAAAGCTGGCTCAGCGAACAGACCGGCGGCCTGCTCGAGGGCATGGCCCCGGACGTCGGGACCGACGCCAATACCCTCATGACCATACTCACGACGGCGTACCTGAGCGCGAAGTGGGCGGATGAATTTCTGCCCTCCAACACGGCCGCGGGCGTGTTCCACGGCGTGAGCGGCGACGCGGAGGCCCAGTTCATGCGCCGGACGGAGAGTTACGGCGTCTACTACTGGTCGGAGGACTTCGGCGCGGCGAGCCTCGGCCTTGCAAGCGGCGGGCGCATGTGGTTCATCCTGCCCGACGAGGACGTGAGCGCGGACGCGCTGCTCACCTCGGGCGAATACATGCGGCTTGTAACGGACCCGGACGGCTGGGTTGATCAGACGGACATAAGGGTCAACTACTCCGTGCCCAAATTCGACGTCTCGAGCAGCTTCGACCTCGGCGAGGGGCTGAAGGCCCTCGGCGTCACGGAGGTTTTCGACGGCGCGGCGGCCGACTTCACGCCGCTCACGGACATGGACGGCGTATTTGTCTCCTCGGCGAGGCACGGCGCGCGCGTCGCGATAGACGAGGAGGGCGTCACCGCGGCGGCCTTCACGGAGCTCGCCCTGGCGGGAGACCCGCCGCCGCCCGAGGACGAGGTGGATTTCACGCTTGACCGGCCCTTCATCTTCGTCGTAACCACGGCCGGGAACGCGCCGCTCTTCGCGGGAGTTGTAAACAGCCTTTGATTTACGTCAGAGAGCCCCGGCGCGCAGTGCGCCGGGGCGACATATTTAATTTAACGATTTTTAAAACACTGTTCGAGCTTTGTTCACGACAAATTAATAAGTGTTCCTTATCATAACGAGCGTAAACAAAAAGCATGGAGGTAAGGAACCATGTATCCATATGACGAAAACAACAACCTGAACAATGAGAATGAAAATCCGGAAAGCGGCGCCGCGCCCGACGCCGGGGACGGCAGCTACCGCATTTCGAAGCCCGACGCCGGCAAGAGCTTTGACCAGCACAGCTATGACCCGGGCTACCGCGACGCCAATTATACGAGCGAGAGCGACGGCGGAGCGGGCATGAACTTTTATTCTCCGGCCCAGCCGCGCAAAGAGAAAAAGCCCAGGCAGCCGCGCCGCGGCATGCCGGCCGCGGCGGTGATAAGCCTTTGCCTGGTCTGCGCGCTCATAGGCGGACTGGGCGGCGGTTTCCTGGCCGACAGCCTTGCATCGGGCGAAGACGAGCCAATCCCGACAGCGACGTCCCCACTCAAGCAGGAGAACACGCCGACGACGAGCGGCAGCCCGGTCTCCAGCGAAAACGACGGAACCATGAGCGCAAGCGACATCTACTATGACCTCGCCGTCAAGCAGGTCGTCGGCATCTCTACCGAGATTACCAGCACAAACCTCTGGGGCATGCCCGTGCAGGGCAGCGTTGAAGGCAGCGGCTTCGTGATAAGCTCCGACGGATATATTCTGACGAACTACCACGTTATCGAGGACGCCTATACCGGCGGATACGAAATAACCGTGCGTTTTTCCGACGAGTCCGGCTATGAGCTCACCGAGTATTCCGCGCAGGTCATCGGCTTTGACCGCAACAACGACGTGGCGGTTATCAAGATAGACGCCTCCGGCCTCTCCGCCGCCACGCTCGGCAGCAGCGACGAACTGCGCGTGGGCGACGCAGTCTACGCCGTGGGCAATCCGCTCGGCGAGCTGCACTACTCCATGAGCGACGGTATGGTCAGCGCCACCGACCGTGTCATAACCACGGAGGAGGGCACGGCCAACATGTTCCAGCTCACCGCCGCCGTCAACGAGGGCAACTCCGGCGGCCCGGTGTACAACGCCTATGGCCAGGTTGTAGGCATCGTTACCGCCCGCCCCAACGACGAGGGCGCGGAGGGCATAGGCTTCGCCATCCCGATTGACGACGCCGTGCGCATAGCCGACAGCGTCATAAACAACGGCAACGAGCCCGAGGGCGATCCCGCCTATCTCGGTGTCACGCCCAAGGATGTCAGTGATAGCGCCATGGAATACTACAACTGGCCCCGCGGCGCCTTCGTCTACTACGTCGAGCCGGGCAGCGCCGCCGATAAGGCCGGCATCAAGGAGGGCGACATCATAACCAGCGTGGACGGCTACGACATCCTGAACGGCAACGACCTCGCCGATGAGATGACCTTCCACAGCGCGGGCGAGACGGTCACGATAACCGTCTACCGCTCGGGCGAATACCATGACCTCACCGTGACCTTCGATGCCGCGGAAACCGAGGAAGTACAGAGCGCGGGCAGGCTGCCCTGGGCCTCCGGCGCGGCGTGAACAGACTCCTCCGGCGCTGCGCGCGGGAGTTTACATAGATGATAACAGCTTTAAAATTCTCAACTTCTTTCACTCCTCTGAAAAGCGGCCGTTCCAATCGGAACGGCCGCTTTTCTGCGTCAAACGCCGGGAGGGCCTTCAGCCCTCGCTCTGCTCTTTTATTTTACGCCGCCAGCACTTGTGGCACATGGCTATGTAGCTGTCGTTGCCGCCGAGGAAGACCTGCTCGCCGGCGGTAATTATTCTGCCGTCGGGGCCGATGCGGGCGTTGACCGTGGCCTTTGCGCCGCAGGCGCAGATGGTCTTTATCTCCGTTATGGAGTCGGCCAGCTCCAGCAGGCGGCGAGAGCCGGGGAACATGTGCGTGAGGAAGTCGGTGCGCAGCCCGAAGCAGAGCACGGGGACGTTGAGCTCGTCTACCATTTCGCGCAGGCCGTCTATCTGCTCGGGGGTGAAAAACTGCGCCTCGTCGGCTATGACCACGTCGCACTTGCCCGCGGCCTCATAGCGCTCACGGATGTCGTCGCCGGGGAATATGACCTCGGCGCGGCGCTCGAGCCCCACGCGGCTGCGCACTATGTCGGCGCCGTCGCGGTCGTCCACGCTGGGCTTTATGAGCCAGACGGTCATGCCCATCTCCTCGTAGTTGAACTGGGTTATGAGCGCCTGGGCGCTCTTGCTCGAGCCCATGGCGCCGTATTTGAAATAGAGCTTAGCCATAGTTGACCTCCGAAACGTGCGCGTTTATGCGTTCTATGAGCATATCCATCGCCACCAGGTTGTGACCGCCCTCGGGGACGATGATGTCGGCGTTGCGCTTGCTGGGCTCGACGTACATCTCGTGCATGGGCTTGACCGTCGTGCGGCCCTGGTCTACCACGCTCTGCCGCCTCCGTCCGCGGTCGCGAACGCCGCGCACTATGCGGCGGAGTATGCGCACGTCGGCGTCCGTGTCAACGAATATCTTGATGTCCAGCAGGTCGCACAGGCGCGGGTCCTGGAAAATCAGGATGCCCTCGACGATGATGACCGGCGAGGGGTTGACGAGCACGGTCTTGTCCGAGCGGTTGTGCACGGTGTAGTCATAGACGGGGCAGCGCACGCTGTGCCCGGAGCGCAGCGCCTTGAGATCCCGCACCATGAGCTCGGTGTCGAAGGCGTCCGGACAGTCGTAGTTGAGCCTTGAACGCTCCTCGTAAGTCATGTCGTTGTGCGCCTTGTAGTAGTTGTCGTGGTATATAACGCTGACGTTATCGGCGAAGCGCTGCTGAAGGCGGCGGGTAATCGTCGTCTTGCCGCTGCCCGTGCCGCCCGCGATGCCGATGGTCATAACCTTCCCCATAGTCGAGCCCCCTTTCCGACAAGTTTATCACAACGCGCAGGCATATGCAATTAAAAACGAAAAAGCCCGAAGATTGACAGAAATCTCCGGGATATGATATAATTGAATCCCACGCGAGTGGGGGAAGAGGCTCCAAAGCTAT
>CALXGL010000017.1 GCA_944387825.1 uncultured Oscillospiraceae bacterium
GCGAGACGCTCTTCCCGCGCATAGACATGAACAAGGAGCTCGCCGAGCTCGAAAAGCTCGAGGAGGAGGCCCGCAGGGAGGCCCTGCCCGCCGTGGAGGTCGAGCCCCAGCTCGCCGAGCACGTCGATTTCGACACCTTCTGCAAGAGCGACTTCCGCGTCGTCAAGGTCAAGAGCTGCGAGGCCGTGAAGAAGAGCGACAAGCTGCTCAAGTTCATCCTCGACGACGGCACCGGCTCCGACCGCCAGATCCTCTCCGGCATACGCAAGTGGTACAAGCCCGAGGACCTCGTGGGCAAGACCCTCGTCGCCATTGTGAACCTGCCCCCGCGCAAGATGATGGGGCAGGAGAGCAACGGTATGCTCATCTCCGCCGTCCACAAGGAGAAGGGCGAGGAGGTTGTCAGCCTGCTGATGCTAGACGGCAAGCTCCCCGCCGGGGCGAAACTCTGCTAAACTGCCAAGCCGCCCCCTCCAGCGGGCAGGGGGCGGCATTTGTACATTAAAAAGGAGGCCGCAATGGACTACAGACGTTTTGGTGATAAGCTGGTCGTGCGCCTGGACAAGGGCGAGGAAGTGTGCGCAAAGCTGCTGGAGCTCGCGGAGAAAGAGAACATACGCCTTGCATCCGTGAGCGGCATAGGCGCAAGCGGCGACGTGACCCTCGGCGTGTTCAACCCGCGCATCAGGGAGTATAAGTCGGTGCGCTACGAAGGGGACTATGAGATCGCTTCCCTTACCGGCAACCTCAGCCGCCAGGACGGGAAGCCATATCTGCATCTGCACGCGGTTATAGGCGACCCGACGGACAAGTTTGAATGGCATCACAACCCGTCCGGTGTGACGTACTCGGGCCACCTCAACGCCGCCGTCATCAGCGCCACCTGCGAGCTCGTGGTTGACGTGATTGACGGCGAGGTCGGGAGGAAATTTTCCGACGATATCGGACTGAATCTCTACGAGTTCTGACAAAATACCCCGGCCGCGGCCGGGGTATTTTGCGCGCAGCTATGTTGACAAATGTAAACATAGCTGGTATATTGGTTTGGGGTGATAGCATGAAAAAGCTGGCCGCACTTCTGGCCCTTCTCGTATTGCTAGGCGGCTGCGGGGTGGATGAAGTTGACATAATTAACACCGAACCGCCGCAGGCCTCTATCCCGGCCGCGACGCCGCCTGCGGAGCCGCCCTCTCCGGCCCCGTCTGAAACTCCGGCTGCGACGCCTGAACCGCTGGCGGAGGACATGGTGAATATAGTTGACATAATACCTGGCATATATATCGACACGCGCTATGCGACGGCGAATAATTTCACCGGGGAGGTCATATATGCCTCGGACGCGGTGTATCTCAGATACGGCACCGCGCTCAAGCTTGCGCGCGTGCAGGAAAGCCTGAATTCACAGGGACTTTCCCTCTGCATATGGGACGGCTGGCGCAGCGTGCCGGCCCAGTTCAAGCTGTGGAGAGTCTGCCCTGACCCGGCGTATGTGGCGAACCCCTTCTATGGCACAAGCGGGCATTGCCGGGGAAATACGGTAGACATAACATTGGCGACTGCGGAGGGCGAGCCGCTGGAGATGCCAACGGATTTCGACAACTTTACCGCTCTGGCCGACCGTGATTACTCCGATGTGAGCGACGAGGCCGCGCAGAACGCGAGGCTGCTTGAGCGTGAGATGGAGGCGCAGGGCTTCAGCGGATATTTTGCGGAGTGGTGGCATTATACGGACAGCGTGGCCTACGAGGTGCTTGAGACGCTGGAAGCGCAGGAGATGGTGACGCTCGCCGTAGGGACGCCTCTGCTCTCGGCGCCGGAAGCGGCCGCTCCGGCGGCCTGGCTCGCCGGAGGCGAGGCCTCTGTGCTCGAAAGGCTCGAGGGAGGCTGGCTGCTCGTGCGCTGCGAGGGCAAATACGGCTATGTACAGGGCCGGTAAAATAACAAAAAAATGCTGTTGGCTGTTGCTTTGGGCCGCGGGTAATGATATTATATGCGCGTAAGCAACAAACGCATAAGGAGGCTCATTATGCACTGCACCAAGCGTATAACCGACGATATGATATGGGTCGGCGCCGACGACAGGCGTCTTGCCCTGTTCGAGGGCGTGTATGGCGTTCCGGACGGCGTATCGTATAACTCGTATCTCATCCTCGACGAACAGACCATCCTATTTGACACGGTGGACAAGGCCGTGGCGCACAATTTCTTTGACAACGTCGCCTATGGCCTGGGCGGCAGGAAGCTCGACTACCTTGTTATCTCTCACATGGAGCCCGACCACGCTGCCACGATAGAGGACATAGCCCTGCGCTACCCCGAGGCGAAAATTGTGTGCAACGTCAAGATACGCGACATGCTCGCGCGCTTCTTCCCGACGGACCTCTCCGACAGGCTCCATATTGTAAAAGAGGGAGACACGCTCAGCACGGGGCGCCACGAGTTCACCTTTGTCATGGCGCCTATGGTCCACTGGCCCGAGGTTATGATGACCTATGACAAGACGGACAAGATACTGTTTTCCGCCGACGCATTCGGCTCCTTCGGCGCGCTTAACGGCCGCATTTTCGCCGATGAGGTGGATTTTATGGCCGAATACCTCGACGAAGCCCGCCGCTACTACACCAATATTGTCGGCAAATACGGCACTCAGGTGCAGGCGGTGCTGCGCAAGGCGGCGGGGCTGGAGATAAACTATGTCTGCCCGCTGCACAGCTTCGTCTGGCGCAGAGACTTTGACGGCTTCCTTGCGAAATACCTGCAGTGGAGCAGCTATACCCCCGAGGTAAAGGGAGTCCTGATAGCCTACGCCAGCGTCTACGGACACACTGAAAACGCCGCGAATATCCTTGCCGCCAAGCTGTCCGACCGCGGAGTCAGGGTGAAGATGTACGATACCTCCGTTACGCCGTCGAGCTACATCGTCTCCGACGCCTTCAAGTACAGCCACCTGGTCTTTGCCGCGACGACGTATAACGCCGGCGTGTTTATCACCATGGAGCAGCTTCTCAGCGACATAACGCATCATAACCTGCAAAACCGCAAGGTTGCGCTCATCGAGAACGGTTCCTGGGCGCCCGTGAGCGGAAAGCTCATGCGCGACATGCTCGAGGGCCTGAAGGGCACGGAGTTCATAGGGGAAAAGGTCACAGTAAAGAGCTCTCTCGCGGAGAGCCAGCTGGCCGAGCTCGACGCTCTGGCGGACGCAATTGCTGCTGACATAAGCGCAGGAGAGTAAACGATAATGTAAACGTAAAGGCCCCGGCATCAGCCGGGGCCTTTGTGTTTTGCGTATTTTCAGTGGGCGCTGGCTACGGAGGCTATCGCGCTCGGTATCAGCCAGAGCGCCATGTAGGCAATCAGCCAGTTGACGCCAAGCCCTCCGCCAAAGGCGTACAGCGCGAAGGCGAGCAGGACGCCGGCGACGGAAGCGGCGGCCGAAAGCACGGTGCCCAGCATGGCGGCGAGATAGCAGCGGCGGCCGCAGCCGGATATCTCCATGAAGCCGCCCAGGCCCTCGCGTCCAAGCAGGGCGCAGGCCGGATTGTCATCCTCGGGCTGCACCGCGGATACCGCGTAGCGCTCGGAAAAGAGCGGGAAGTCAAAGCCCTCGGTGGGGACTTTGTACTTTCTGTGGAGCAGCAGCGGGGTGACGAGGAAGTCCCTGACCGCGAAAATAGTGGAGCGGCGGTTGCGCAGGCAGCCGAAAAGCGCTTTGCCGACGCTCGGCACAGGCGTATATTCAATGGTGAATATGCCGCTCAGCTCGCCGTTTACGGAGACGAAGACGGCGCTCTTGTCGGCCAGCTTCTGCGGCACGAGCACGCCCATGAGCCGCATGAAGCCTGCGCTGCCGCAGAGGACCTCTTCGCCGGCAATCAGCGCGGTGAGACCGCCGCCCTCGTGGCAGCAGAAATTTTCAACCCGGCGCAGGGCGCAGCCGTTGCGGCGCAGCAGCTCGGTGAAAGCGGAGGCCAGGCCGCTTCCGGAGGCGATGACCACGCTTCCGGCGTCGGAGATGATATCCTCCGGACGGGCGCCGTCGAGAATACGTATGCTGCTTATTTTTATGCTGTCGGCAGGGAAGAGGTCGCTGTCGGTTACGACCATGCCCACGGCGCGGCCTATGTCGCGCATCCCGGGCCAGCCGGCTACGGCGGCGCCGTGGCGGTAGGCGCGCAGCGCGAGCAGGAAATACGGCAGCGCGCAGGCGAAAAACGCGGCGAACGGCGCCGTGCAGGCCGTAGCTGCGGCAAGGATGCGGAAAAAGTATGTCCAGCGCCCGGTGATGGCCGTAGCGGCCGCCGATAGAATCAATGCCGCCAGCAGCAGCCAGGGCGAAGCCGAAGAGAAGAAATTTTCAACGGCGTCCGGCTCTTCACAGCGCCGCAGCCAGCTTTTGGGCGCGTTGGCGGACTTTATGAGCACGCTGCCCTCGCGGCCCTCCACGCCCCTTTCGGCGTATACTCCCGAAGCGTCTTCGGCCAGTTCCCTGGCTTTTGCGGAAAATCGCAGAGCCCGGGCCTCCAGAAGCGCGCCCCAGAGGGCGAACAGCATTGCCAGACCGGCCGCGCCGCACATCGGGCAGCCCCAGCCGGCGGTGCCGACGGCATAGGACGTTGCGGCGTCGAGCGCCGCTGCTATGTTTGCAACCGCTGCGAGCGAGAGTATGCCGGGACGGCCCCGCACAAGGCTCATTATGCCGGCGGTGAAGATGTCGAGGCCAAGCATGACGAGAGAAAGCTGCAGCACAAGGCAGACCAGACTCGTGACCTTCAGCCCGGTACCCAGCGCGCCGAAAGCCGGCAGGCCCAGCGAAATCCAGAGCAGGGCCGCGGCGGGCACAAGCGAAAGCCTGAAGCGCACGCGCAGGGAGTTGACGCTTCCGCTGTAGTATTTCGCGGCCTTTTTGGGCGGAAGCTCCTCGCCCATATCCTCCGCATCCTCGGGAGCCACGGCCTCGCCGGCGGTCTGAGCATTTCTGAGCCTTACGCCCAGCGCGGCCAGGAAGCCCAGGACCGGGCCGGCCTTCGGCGCGCGCCCGTAGTCTCGGGGCGCGTTTTCGCTGTCGGGCGAGGCGTACCGCCCGACC
>CALXGL010000018.1 GCA_944387825.1 uncultured Oscillospiraceae bacterium
AGCCATCTTCATCGCCCTCGACGAGGACAGCGTCATCTTCACGATAGTCTCCTTCGCCTGGGCCGGCTTCGGCGCGACCTTCGGCCCGCTGATGCTCTTCAGCCTCTTCTGGAAGCGGATAAACCGCGCCGGCGCGATTGCCGGCATGGTCGGCGGCGGCGTCATGGTCTTCGTCTGGAACCTGCTCGTCCGCCCGCTCGGCGGCTTCTGGAACATCTACGAGCTGCTGCCCGCCTTCATCTTCTCGAGCCTCTGCATAGTGGTCGTAAGCCTCGCCACCAGGGAGCCGGACAAGGAGATTCAGGACGAGTTCGAAGCCGTAAAGAACGGCGCATCCGCATAATCGAAGCTTTCAAAACAGCGCCCCGGCCAAACGTCCGGGGCGCACTGCTTTTGAAAAAGCCTCGCAGAGTTTGCGGCCGCAGCCGCAAACAGAGTTCGATATGTTTTTCCCGGGGGCGTGCACCTCGGGAAAAACACCGCTCGCGCAGCGGAGTGTGCGAGAGAACGCCGGGCTTGCCCGGCGCTCCGAGTGCGCGCAGCGAAGCGCAAGTCCCCTCTGCGGAGAAGGCCAGGACCTCTCCGCAGATTGAGCGCCCCGGCCAAACGGCCGGGGCGCTTCGCGTCAGAGCAGCTTTCTCTCCATATACACCAGCTCGGTGTCCAGGACGCCTTCGTGCAGGGCGTGGTGGCTGCCGGAGAGGCGGTAGCCGTTTTTAAGGTAAAATCTCTGGGCGGGGAGGTTCTTCGCGTTTGTGTCGAGGCGTATCACGCGCTTGCCGCCGCCCAGCGCGACGCCCGCGGCGAAGTCCACCATGCGGGTGCCGGTCCCGCGTCCGGCAAAGCCGGGCGAGACGCAGAGCGTGTGTATGACGAGCACGTCCTCGTCCGCGGCGGGGTACAGCCAGGGGATTTCGTAATACTCCGCGGGCTGGAAGGAGTTGAGTATGACGCTCGCCCTGACGGCGCCGCCCTCCTCGAGCACGTACATCGTACCCGCGTCTATGCCGCGACCGGCGGTCTCGCGCGTGGGGTAGACGCCCTCTATCCACTGCGTGAAGCGTTCCGTTTCGCGTTCGTGGGCAAATATCTCGCTGTATATTGCGCAAATTGCGTCCAAATCGGCTGCTGCGGCCCTGCGTATCATATTCCGTTCTCCTTTCGGGTTTCGGACATTGTAACACCGGAGAGCTCATTTTTCAAGCCGCGGCCGCAAATTGCCCGCAATACTATGCAGCCAGCATATTGTTTTTCCTGCCGGATGATGTAAAATACTCCTGATATACTGCAATATTAAACTGGAGGAGTAAAAATGAAGAAAACTCTGCGCGCAATAACGGCGCTCTGCCTCGCTGCGGCGCTGCTTGTAACGGGCGCCTTCGCGTCAGGCGAAGTGCCCGGAGTGGGCGAAGCCGTTTCGGGGATAACGTCGCCTCAGGAGGCGGCGGACTATCTGTACAGCCTGGGCCTCTTCCGGGGCACGGGCTCCAACCCCGACGGCAGCCCGGTCTATGAGCTCGAGCGCACGCCCACGCGCTTCGAGTCCGTGACCATGCTTGTCCGTCTGCTGGGCGCGGAGGACAAGGCCCTGGCCGGAAGCTGGCGCACGCCCTTCCGCGACCTCTACCCCTGGGCCGAGCCCTACGTCGGCTACGCCTACGCCAACGGCCTGACCAACGGCACCAGCGCGGACACCTACGACGGCAGCGACCCCATCAACGCCTCGCAGTACCTGACCTTCGTCCTGCGCGCCCTGGGCTATGAGAGCGGCGTGGACTTCCAGTGGCAGACCTCCTGGCAGCTCACCGACGCGCTCGACATCACCGACGGGCAGTACAAGACCTATGGCAGCTTCAGCCGCGGCGACGCCGCGCTCGTCTCCGCCAGGGCGCTCTCCGTCAACGTGAAGGGCGAGGACTACACGCTCTACGAGGCCATCTTCGGCGAGGCCCCCGAGGACGAGGAAGAGGAGGACGAGCCCTCCGGCAGCGAGGAGCCCATCGCCACCTACAGCGGCCGCGGCGACGACGTGATAACCGGCGTGAACGTCCCGAAGGGAAACTATTACGTTGAGTATACCTGCACCGGCAGCAGCGACAATTTCTCCGCGGATTTGTACTACGGCAGCAGTATCCTCGACTACAACATGATAGGCAACGACATCGGTCCCAGCTCCGGACGCAGGTTCATCGACCACGCGCGCAGGAGCGCCATAAGAAACGGCATGATAGAGGTCGAGTATGACGGCAGCTGGACGATACAGATTAAGCCCGTCGCGGCCTCTGCCACGACCAACGTCCGCGGTTCCGGCGACGCCGTGACCGGAATTTTCACGGCGAAGACCTCCCGCGCCGTGGTCAGCTATAGCGCGGCAGGCAGCGACAACATTGCCGTGAACCTCTACGCTGTCGATGGAACCGATACCTTTGGAAAGCTTGTAGCCAACGGCATAGCGCGCTGCTCCGGCGCGTCTGTGGCAATCCTCACGCCCGGCGAGCAGTACTTCATGGTTGTGGACGCCGGCGACAACACCTGGAGCATAGACTTCGGCCTCGGCGACAGCGTCACGAACTACGACTTCGGCCCCGGCTCCGTGGAGCCCGAGGATCCGGACTACGGCGACCCCAGCGGCCCTGATTACGACGAGCCGGGAAGCGAAAAAAAGTGGTCCTACGACGACGTGACAAGGCTTAAGGGCTACGTCGAAGACGCGCAGGATTACCTTACCGATGCCGGCAATTACGCCCAGGCCGCGATTGATAACAAACTCATGTCAGTGGCGTATATGAATAATGCAAAAAGCGCCGTTGAGGGCGCGCAGCGCAACTACGAGAACGCGCTGGTTCTCATGAGCAGCCGCGTCGAACTGACGTATGAGAGCGGCGGCACCATGGCGGAAAAGATACAGGGAACCTATGACAATCTGAATTCTGCGCTGGATATATCGATTGAGGGCGACCCTTACGACTACGCATTGGACTTCATGAAGATTGTCGCCAACGCAATGAGCGACAACAAGACCTACATATATAACGTCGGCCAGCTCTATGAGTCGATGCTGCGGACTGATTGAACCACCCAACAAAAAAGCTCCCCATCGGGGAGCTTTTTTCATTTCTCGCATTTCCAATACCGCGCGC
>CALXGL010000019.1 GCA_944387825.1 uncultured Oscillospiraceae bacterium
CGCCGCGTCTATCCGGCGCAGGGCCTCCTCCCTGCCGAGAATCCGGGTTATCTCGACGGCGCCGCCCGGCGTCACCTGCGTGCCGGAGACGGCGATACGCTCCGGCCACATGACGGCGGCGTTCTTGACGCCCTCGGCCTCGGCGATGCCCTTCATGGCGGCCAATATCGCCTCGTCGTTCCACTCGCATTCCGCAAGCGCGGCGCGGCAGAGGCCGAGGAATTTGGCGCTGCTCTCGAGCGTGCTCTTGCTCTTCTTGTTCACGAAGAGTTCGGTGTCGTACTCGGGCAGGGCGTCGAAGAAACCGAGCTTTGCGGGTATTTCCGTCATGACCTCGGTGCGCTGCTGCAGGAGCGCTGCTATGTCGGCGGGGTTACTCGCGGGATTCTTCACGGCCTGGCGTATCCAGGGCTCGGCCTCGGCGGCGAAGGCCTCCGGGCTCATGGCGCGGATATACTCGGCGTTGAAATAGCGCAGCTTTTCTATGTCGAATATCGCCGGACTCTTGGAGAGGCCCTTTGTGTCAAAGACCTGCTCGAGCTCGGAGAGGGAGTATATCTCCCGCTCGCCGCGCGGCGACCAGCCCAGCAGGGCGACGTAGTTCACAATGGCGGGAGTGAGATAGCCCTGGGCCTTCAAATCCTCGTAGCTGGGGTCGCCGTGGCGCTTGCTCATCTTGTTGTGGGCGTCGCGCATGACGGGCGAGCAATGGATATAGGTCGGCACGTCCCAGCCAAAGCCCTCGTAGAGCAGGTTGTACTTCGGCGCGCTGGAGAGGTACTCCGTGCCGCGCACGACGTGCGTGATGCCCATGAGGTGGTCGTCAATCACGTTGGCAAAGTTGTAGGTCGGCAGGCCGTCGCTCTTCATGAGCACCTGGTCGTCGAGGTCGGCGTTGGGCGCGGTGATGTCGCCGAAAATCTCGTCGTGAAAGGTGGTGGAACCGCTCTCGGGTATGCGCTGGCGTATGACGAAGCTCTCGCCCGCCGCGGCGCGCGCGTCGGACTCCTCCTTCGAGAGGCTGCGGCAGGGGTCGGCGGTCTTTTCGAACCTGCCGGCCTTTTCGTCGGCCTCTTTCTCGTCGTGGTCGGTGTGCCCGCAGAAGCAGCGGTAGGCGTGGCCGCGCTCCATGAGCAGCTCGGCGTAGTCCATGTAGAGCCCGCGGCGCTCGGTCTGGACATAGGGGCCGACGGGGCCGCCTACGTCCGGGCCCTCGTCGTGGTGAAGGCCGCACTCGGCGAGCGTCTTGTATATGACGTCCACCGCGCCCTCGACCAGGCGGCCCTGGTCGGTGTCCTCTATCCGGAGGATGAACTTGCCGCCGTTGGCGCGGGCGATGAGGTAGGTGTACAGCGCCGTGCGCAGGTTGCCGACGTGCATATAGCCCGTGGGGCTGGGCGCGAAGCGCGTGCGCACCTCGCCGCGCGGGATGCGCGCTTCCATATCTTCAAACCACTGTTTATCTTTCAAAGTTATCCCTCTCGAGTTTCAGTTTCGCCTTGCGGCCTATACATATTATAATTTACCATTGTCTTTGTCAAGGTGCATTGCAATATTGCCTGCGCTGTGGTAAAATACCCTCAGTATGCCCGTGTCCGGTCTTCGGACAAGTCTGTATCAGGAGGGAAAGAAATGATATCCGAGAGAATGATAAAAATGGCCGCCGGCGGCAGCGCCATCCGCGCCATGTTTGAAGAGGGCAAGCGTCTTGCCAAGGAGTTCGGCCCCGAGAACGTCTTTGACTTCTCCATAGGCAACCCCTATTTCGCGCCCCCCGAGGCCGTCAAGAACGCAATCGTTGACATTATCACGAACGAGGACCCCATGTACGTCCACGGCTACCCGGCCAACGCCGGTTACCCCGAGGTGCGCAAGGCCGTCGCCGACTCCCTCAACAGCCGTTTCGGCACCAATTACACCGAGAACAACATCATCATGACCGTCGGCGCGGCCGGCGGCCTCTGCGACGCGATGCACACCCTGCTCAACCCGGGCGACGAGGTTATCTGCATCAGCCCCTACTTCTTTGAGTACAACAACTATATCACCACCCCCGGCGGCAAGGTCGTCGTCGTCCCCGCCAGCGAGGCCGAGGGCTTTGTCCCCGATGTGGACGCCATTGCCAGGGCCGTCACGCCCAAAACCAAGGCTGTCATCCTCAACAACCCCAACAACCCCACCGGCGTCGTATATCCCGCCGAGCTGCTGAAGAAGTACTCCGACATGCTGCTTGAAAAGGGCAAGGAGTTCGGCACCGTCATCTACACCGTCTCCGACGAGCCCTACCGCGAACTGGCCTACGACGGCGTCGAGGTCCCCTGGATGCCCAACTGCGTCGCCAACTGCATAGTCGGCTACTCCTGGTCCAAGAGCCTGAGCCTCCCCGGCGAGCGCATCGGCTACCTCGTGATTCCCGGCGACATAGCGGACGGCCAGCTCATCTTTGACGCCGCGGTCGTGGCGAACCGCATGCTCGGCTACGTCAACGCGCCGAGCCTCATGCAGCTCGTCGTCGCCCGCTGCCTCAACGAGAGCACCGCGATAGACAAATACGACGCCAACCGCAAGCTGCTCTACAACGGACTGCACGAGCTGGGCTTCGAATGCGCCTATCCCGCCGGCGCCTTCTATCTCTGGGTCAAGACGCCGATAGATGAGGCGGAGTTCGTCGCCAAGGCCAAGAGCCACAATCTCCTGCTCGTCCCCGGAAGCAATTTCGGCACTCCGGGCTATGTCCGCCTTGCCTACTGCGTCAGCGGCGATATGA
>CALXGL010000020.1 GCA_944387825.1 uncultured Oscillospiraceae bacterium
AACACGCCGAAACCGCCTGTTTCAACTATGACTGCGTCAAACACCTGGCTCAGGGTGTCCTTGTCGTAGCGCCCCTCACAGACGATAACTTCTCTGACCTTAATCATACGCACTCCACCGCGAAGCGGGCCAGCAGCTCATTTAAAAGCTCCCGGGCGTCTGCGCCGCTGCTCTTCATTGCATAGTCCGTCTCCACGCAGAGCTCCACAGCCCTTTTCAGTCCGTCAAGCGTAAACTTTCTGGCGGATGAGCTCAGGCGGCGGTAGGCGAAATCGTTCTTAACGCCCGTACATTTTGCGATAAAGTCCCGGTCCCGGCCCTCATCCACGGCCAGTCTGACCGCATACAGGCGGCGAACCTGATAGCTCAGGGCGCCCAGTATCATAAGCGGCTCCTCGCCCATTGACACGAGGTCGCTCATGCATTCCGCCGCCCCGTCAAAGTCCTGCGCGGCCAGCCGGTCCGTCATGTCGAAGGCCCGCGTCTCAGGTATACGGAACGCAAGCCTCTCCACGTCCGCTGCACGCACGGTGTCCCCCTGAGTCCCGGCCGCAATTTTCTCGATTTCCGGCACCAGCGCGCCCATAAGGCTGCCGCTCGCGTACACGAGGGCATCACAGGCGGCGCTGTCGGCGTGCTTTCCGAGCGCGGCGAAGCGGCGGCGTATCCAATCGTTGAGCGCTCCGCCGCTCTGCTCGGCGAAGTCTATATCCCTTGCATATTTCCTCAGCAGCTTGACCGCCTGGAGCCTGCCGTCAGGCTCCGCCTCACCCCGGTTTACGAATACGAGCGTCGCGTATTCCGGCACATCCTGCACAATTGCCTCCAACGCCTTCAGCGCCGCGTCCCTGCAGTGGTTGATGTCGTAGCCGCGCACAATTGTAAGCGTCCTTTCGGATGCAAAGGGCATGGCGTTCACGCTGTCGGCGAGCTGCTGCATGTCCACAGTCTCCCCGTCAAGCTCCCTATAGCTGAAGTCGTCCACGCCGTCCGGCATACAGGCGCGCGTCAGCTCCTCAACGAAGCGCTCCAGCAGGTATTCCTCCCTGCCGTGCAGCAGGTACAGCCTCTCAGGGCCCTTCTGCCTGAGCTCGCGGCTGAGGTCGGAATATTTGAATTCAGTTTTCCAGTTGCCTTTTTTAGCCATCCGAATCTATCCTCACAGTTATATCTCCATTCACATCCGTGCGGTAAAGCTGCGCGCCGTGAACGGTAAGTCTGAAAATCGCGTCCTCCGTCGGGTGCCCGTAGGAGTTATATCCGACCGAAACGGCGACAATCTCCGGGTCAACGGCGTCCACAAGTTCAAAGCTGTTTGAGTAACGCGAGCCGTGGTGCCCGGCGACAAGCAGCTCCGCCCTGCCCAGCCTGCCGGACTTCACGAGCGCTCTTTCCGCCGCCGAGCCCAGGTCTCCGGTTATCACCGTATCAAAGTCCGAAACCGAGGCGTATACGGCTATGCCGGATTCGTTTTCGTCCCCGGCCTCCTCCGGCGCAAGCAGGGCCAGGCTCATGCCGCCGAGCTCCAACGCCTCGTCCTCGGCCGCTATCTCCACCAGTTCCGTACCGCGCCGCTGGGCTGCGGCGATTATAGCCGCCAGCTCGCCATCCGAGTCGTCCGCCCCAGCCGGTATATAGAGCGTTCCTACCCTGATGCGCGTCAGAAGCCGTGCCGCGCCGTTGGCGTGGTCTGAATGGAGGTGCGTGAGCACAAGCGCGTCTATACTCCTGCGGCCGCGGCTGAGCAGATATTCGCCCGCCGTATCGCCGGCGTCGTCCCAGGTACCCGTTCCGCCGCAGTCCACAACCACGGCGCTTTCGCCCGCGAGCAATACCACGCTCTCGCCCTGGCCCACATCCAGCACCGTAACGCTGCGGTCGTGCTCTATGTCCAGCCGCGCGGCGATAAGTATGGCCGCCAGCAGGGCGGCGGAGCACACCGACGGCACAAGCGGCCGCATGCGCCCGGCCTCTCCCCTGCCGCCCAGCAAATACGCCGCGGCAAACGCGGCATAGCTGAACGCGAGCCACCAGACTATGAGCCTGTCCGCCGTATAGACGGCTGCGAAGGGCAGCCGCGCCAGAAGTTCAATCGCCAGCACGAAGTATCTGGCCGGCCAGGCCGCCGCCCACGCGAGCGCCGCGCCGCAGAAAGGTATTATTATCCCCATCGCCGCGGCGGCGAAGCCCAGGGTAAACGCCGCCGAAACCGCCCAGAGCGTCAGCAGGTTCGCCACAGGCGAAATGAGCGAGACGTAGCCGAAGAGCATGGCTATGAGCGGCGCGGTAAACACCGTCGCCCCCAGCGAGCTTGACACGCTCGCTATAACCACGCGCCGCAGCGCACACAGCTTCGAGCCCTTTCTGTTGAATCTGGCCGTAAGCGCGGAGTGGATTTTCGGCGCAATCAGCACGAGTCCCAGCATGGAGCCGAAGGAAAGCTGCAGGCTTGCCGAGGCTATGCTGACCGGGTTGGCCGCCAGCAGTATCAGCAGGGCCAGCGCCAGGCTTGTAGGCGCGTCGTATTCCCGCTTCAAGATAGGCGCGGCCATGCTCAGCAGCAGCATGACGCAGGCGCGTACTATGGCGCTTGAGCAGCCGGCCATGAAAGTAAAAACAATCACCAGCGGCGCGCCCAAAAATGCGGCTCTGCGTCGGCCTGCCAGCTGCGCGACGGCGGAATACAGGAAGGTCAGGTGCATGCCGGACACGGAAATGACGTGCGCGACGCCGGTTATGGACAGTGCGTTGTCCAGCTCCACGTCCTCGTATACCTCGCCGGTCTCCCCAACCAGCAGGGCCAGCATTATGCCGCGCACTCCGTCAGGGAAATTTCTTTCTATGCTCCCGCACATCAGGTGCATGAGTTCACCCGGGAAATACAGCGCGCTGCGCCAGTCTCGGCTCACGCCGCCGAGCGCTGTGAAATACGCCCGGAGCTGCACGCCTCGCGCGGCATATACGTCCGTCTCCTCGCCGTAGCGCTTTGAGGCGTCCACAAATTCCAGCTCCAGTTGCACGAGGTCCCCGGCCCGCAGCTCCGGCATGGTCCCGGAATAGTCCATTACGCTGACGTTGATGCGGGGCAGCCCCTCCTGCTCAAGCCTGACGTTTACAGAGCCGTAGTCTCCGTCGTGATACGAGTACTCGCGAACTCTCGCGCAAACCGACCCGGAGGTCCCGGCCAGCTCCCGGGCAGGCTCTATATATAGCTCGGTATAGAGCCTGTACCAGCCCAGCGCCAGCGCGGCAAAGATAAAAATAATGCAAAAGCGCTGTCTCGGCACTCCGCGAAGCGCAAAAAAGGCCGCAGCCGCCAACACGGCCAGGCATGCTGCGCAGACATACAGCCAGGCTGAAGGCAGTATGTAGTGCGCCGCCGCCATAGCCAGCGCGAATGCGAAGCCCGCCGCAGCCAGTCTGCGCAATGCCGCTCCCCCTCTCAGGCGCTTTTCGCCGTGGTGTGACATCCACGGCACGTTGACTATTGTATCATACAATTGCCTTAAGCGCCATAGCGCAGGCTCTGTTTTGGCGCAGATAAAAACCATGGACGGGCAAATATCTGCCCGTCCATGGCTGCGTTCGCTTTTACAGCATCTTGTCCGCCATTTCCACGCCCGCGAGGATGTGGAAGTGCAGGTGCGGCACGGTCTGGCCGGCGGCGGCGCCGGCGTTGGTTATGACGCGGAAGCCCGCGTCCAGCCCCTCCTGAGCGGCTATCTTCGCGATAATCTCGAAGCAGTGCGCGACGGCGGCGCTGTTCTCCGGCGTAACCTGCGCGGCGGAGTCGGCAACGTGCTGCTTGGGTATCACGAGGATGTGGGTGGGCGCCTGGGGATTGATGTCCCGGAAGGCGAGGACGCTCTCGTCCTCATAGACCTTGCTGGAGGGTATCTCCCCCGCGGCTATCTTGCAGAACAGGCAGTCGGACATGGTATGTTCCTCCTTATTCCTTATTGAGTCCAAGCTTCATGGCGACGAAGTTGTCCACCATTGCGAGCGCGTTATCCAGCATGAGCACGTCGCTGCCGCCGCCCATGGCGCTGTCGGGCTTGCCGCCGCCCTTGCCGCCGGTGAGGGCGGTGACCTGGCGGATGATGTCCCCGGCTTTGACGCCGGCCTTGACGGCCTCGCTGCCGCAGACGGCAAGGAAGGTTATCTTGCCGTCCTTGACGGCGGCCAGCACGGCTACGACGTTGGCGGCCCTGTCGCGCAGGAAGTCTCCCATGCGCCTTAAGTCATCCGTAGCGGAGGCGGGAACCGTGGCGGTGACGACCTTGAGCTCGCCGACGCTGTGCGCGCTGGCGATAAAGTTCTCAATCTCGCCGGAGCGTATCTTGTCCTGAAGCGCCTCCACCCTGTGGCGCAGCTCGCGAATATTCTCAACCGCCGCGCGGGCCTTCTCGACGACCTCGTTGGGGCTGGTCTTGAGCATATCCGCCATG
>CALXGL010000021.1 GCA_944387825.1 uncultured Oscillospiraceae bacterium
CCTGGCCGACATAGAGGCCTGGGCGGAGGTTGAAAATGCGCTCTGAGGAGCTTATCGGGAGGATAAACGCCCTGCCGCGCATGGACGTGAAGCTCATGGAGGTCTGCGGCACGCATACGATGAGCATTGCCCGCGCGGGCATTAAGCGCATGCTGCCCGGGGGCGTGGAGCTGCTGAGCGGGCCCGGCTGCCCGGTCTGCGTCACGCCAGGAGAGGTGATGGACGCGGCGCTGGAGCTGGCGTCGGCGCCGGGGATAACGGTCGCCGCTTACGGCGACATGCTGCGCGTGCCCGGAACAGTGCGCGGCGACAATCTCGCGCACCGGAGGGCCGCGGGCGGCAGCGTGGAGATGGTCTACTCGCCAATGGACGCGCTGGACATGGCCGAGGCCGAGCCGGGCAGGGAGTTCGTCTTCCTCGGCGTGGGCTTCGAGACCACGGCCCCGGGCACCGCCGCCGCCGTGCTGGAGGCGGAGCGCAGAGGGCTGAAAAACTTCAGCGTATTCTCCATGCTCAAGCGCGTGGAGCCGGCGCTGAGGGCGCTGATAGCGAGCGAGGGCTTCGCCGTAGACGCCTTTATATGCCCGGGCCACGTGGCGGTGATAACCGGAGCGGACGGGTTCGCTTTCCTGCCGCGCGAGTACGGCCTGCCGGCGGCGGTCGCCGGCTTTGAGCCGGAGGACATACTGCTGGCCATATACGACCTGCTGGACATGCTCGCGCGAGGCTCGCCGCGGCTCGTAAACGACTATCCGCGCGCGGTCTCCGCAAAGGGGAACGAGCTGGCGCGGGAGATGATTGCGCGGGTGCTCGCCCCCCGGCGCGATATATGGCGCGGCCTCGGCGAGATAGACTCGAGCGGACTTGGCCTCGCGGCGCAGTACGCGGACTACGACGCGGAAAAACGCTTCGGCATAGAAATAAAACCCGCCGCCGGGAAGAGCGCCTGCCGCTGCGGCGACGTGATAACAGGCCGCATCTGCCCGCAGGACTGCCCGATGTTCGAGCGGGCCTGCACCCCCGAAGACCCGCTTGGACCCTGTATGGTGTCCAGCGAAGGGGCCTGCGCGGCGGCGTACAAGTATATGGAGTAGACGACAGTGGACGATATCATTACTCTTGACTACGGTTCGGGCGGGCGGAAAACGAGCTCGCTCATAGATGAGATTATCCTGCCCGCCTTTGGCAACGGCGCGCTCAACGCGCTGGGCGACGGGGCGGTGCTGGACGGGCGGCTGGCCTTCTCCACCGACAGCTTTGTGGTGACGCCGCTGGAGTTCCCCGGCGGGGACATAGGCAAGCTGGCCGTCTGCGGGACGGTCAACGACCTCGCCATGTGCGGCGCGGAGGCGAAATACCTCTCGCTTGCGCTTATCATCGAGGAGGGCCTGCCCACGGAGACGCTCAGGCGCGTGATTGCCTCCGCTGCCGCCGCGGCAAAGGCCGCCGGCGTGCAGATAGTCACCGGCGACACAAAGGTCGTCGAGCGCGGCAGGGGGGACGGGCTCTATATAAATACCGCCGGAATCGGTTATATCAAATACCCCGGCCTCTCGCCCGCGGCCATGCGCCCGGGCGACGCGGTGATACTCTCCGGCACGGCCGGCGACCACGGCGCGGCGGTTATGCTCGCGCGCGGGGATATGCTCAGCGGGGAGATAAAGAGCGACTGCGCGCCGCTGGGCGCTCTCGCCGCTGCGCTGCTGGACTCCGGCGCCGGGGTGCGCGTGCTGCGCGACCCCACGCGCGGCGGAATTGCGACCACGCTCTGCGAGTTCGCCGAGAGCGCGGGGATGGGCATGGAGCTAACCGAGGGCGGCATACCCGTGCGGCGGAACGTAGCCGCGGCCTGCGCCGTGCTGGGTCTCGACCCGCTCTACTCGGCCAATGAGGGCAAGCTGCTGGCTGTAGTCTCGCCGGAGACGGCGGATACGGCGCTCGCTGCGCTTCGCGCCCACCCGCTGGGCCGCGACGCGGCGGTCATTGGCCGCGTCACCGAGGGCAGACGGGTCATACTGAGAACGCCGAACGGAGGCTCAAGGGTTTTGCGAAAACTGTCCGGGGCGCAATTACCTCGGATTTGTTGAATAAAAAGGACAATCCTTGGCAATCGCCGCATGGGCGCGAGCCGCTTATGCGGGGATTGCCCTCAAAAGAGGAGGGTAATATGCAGGAGTACAAACAAATCCAAATCACGAAGGAGGAGATTGTCCCAACGGCGCTGCGTATGCGGCACGACGGGAGATGGCTCGTCATGATATACGGTTGGTATCAGACTGACGGCCAGCTGCGCATCTCCTGGGACTATGAGGTCGGCAGCGTGGTGGAGTCCTACTATGTTCTGGGCGAGAAGAGCGTCCCCAGCATAGCGGAAATCTACGATGAGGCGGCCCGCTGGCCCGAGCTGGAGCTCTACGAGCTCATGGGCATCTGCTTCGAGGGACTGGACACGTCAAAGCGGCTGTTCCTGCCCGAGAACCTGTTGGAGACCCAGGGCAAGGGGCAGATACTCGTCACGCCGCTCAATGAGCTCGTTGAAAAGCGCGACGAAATGCTCGGTGAGAAGAAGGAGGTATCGGACGAATGAGCTATATCGTTCCAATCGGACCCTACCACCCCGCGCTGGAGGAGCCGATACACGCCAAGCTCTATACCGAGGGCGAGGTCATAAAGGACGCCGAGGTCTTTGTCGGCTATAACCACCGCGGCATAGAAAAGCTCTGCACCGAACGCAACGCGATACAGACCAGCGTGCTGGTGGAGCGCGTCTGCGGCATTTGCTCGCATTCCCACGCCTTCACTTACGCCATGGCCGTCGAGGCGCTCAACAAGCTCGAGGTGCCGAAGCGCGGCGAATACATCCGCGTCATTACCGCCGAGCTCGAAAGGCTGCACTCGCATCTGCTCTGGCTGGGAATTGCCTTCCATATAATCGGCCACGACAGCATGTTCATGCACTGCTGGGACGTGCGCGAGAGTATCATGGACGCGCTCGAGGCGCTCTCGGGCAACCGCGTCAACTACGCCATGTGCACGATAGGCGGCGCGCGGCGCGACATCTCCGACGAGCTGAGGCGCGACATACTCGCGAGGCTGGACAGGTTCGAGCCGCAGCTGCAGAGGATAGTCGACATCGCGCTCAATGACAAGACCATCGCCATGCGCACTCAGGGCGTCGGCGTCATGAGCACCGAGGACGCCATACGGCTCGGCGCGCTCGGCCCGCACGCAAGGGCCTCCAATGTCAAGATAGACGTGCGCCGCGACTCGCCCTATTCTGCCTACGGCGACTTTGAGTTCGACGTGCCCGTCTGGCCGAGCTGCGACGTCTTTGCCCGCGCGGTCGTGAGGCTGCTCGAGTGCGTGGAGAGCATGAAGATTCTCCGCCAGGCGCTCGATAACCTGCCCGCCGGGCCCATTAACCTCGGCAAGAAGATACCCAAGATAGCCGAGGGCGTCACCGTCGCCCGCCACGAAGCGCCGCGCGGCGCGCTGAGCTATCTCGTCGCCGGCAACGGCACACAGCTCAACCAGCGCGTGAGCATCCACGTGCCCAGCTTCAAGAACACGCCCACGATACCGCACATGCTGCGCGGCAACACGGTGGCCGACGCCGGGCTGATAATCGCCAGTATCGACCCGTGCTTCTCCTGTCTCGACAGGTAAATGCACGAGCTGGCGATAATGCAGGGCGTCGTGGGCGTGTGCGAGCAGGAGGCCAAAAAGCAGTGCTTCAGGCGCGTGGAGAGCATTACCCTCTCCGTCGGCGCGGTGAGCGGCATCGTCCCCGAGTGCCTGCGCGAGTTCTTCCCCATAGCGGCGAAGGGCACGGTTGCCGAGGGGGCCAGGCTCCTGACGCGCACGATTCCGGCGGCAATAGACTGTCCCGACTGCGGCTACTCGGGCGAGATACACGGCGCCGAGTGCCCCCGCTGCGGCGGCTGGGCCTTCAGGCTCAGGCAGGGCCGGGAGTTCTATATTGATTCGTTGGAAGTGGAATAAGAATCAACCGACATAAATGGAGGTGTTGCACTTTGGAAACCCCGAAAAAGACGACCATAGCCGCGGTTATCCCCACGTTTATCCTGTGCTATTTCTTCTGGATACTGCTGACCGGCTCGTTCGCCGCCCAGGAGCTCATTGTGGGCGCGGTCGTCTCCTTGCTGGTCGCGTGGTTCTCCGCGCGCTGGTTCGTACATGAGAGGCCCTTCGGTTTCTTCGGGAAGCGGCTGTTCATCCTGCTGTGGTACTGCATAGCCATCTTCCCCTGGGAGCTTTTGAAGGCCAACTGGGACGTGGCCAAGAGGGCGCTGAGCCCCGGCAAGCTCAATATCAACCCCGGCATTGTCCGCGTGCCCGTGGACGTGCCCACCGAGTACGGCAAAACCATGCTCGCCAACTCCATCACGCTCACCCCCGGCACCATTACCATGGATATTGACGAGCGCGACGGCCAGGTCTGGTACTACATCCACTGGATTGACGTGCAGGAGACCGAGCCCGTCGCCGCGGGCGAGGCCATCAAGGGCCGCATGGAAAAATGGGTAAGGAGGATCTGGCAATGAGCGAAATGATAGAGCTTATCTACTTTGCCATCTTCTACATTCTCTGCTGCTTCATAGCCATCTACCGGCTGATAAAGGGCCCATCGGCCCCCGACAGGGCCGTTGCGGGCGACTGCGTAGACGTGCTCACCGACATGGCGCTCGTGCTGGTGGCCATGTACTCCGGCCGCGGCATCTACCTCGACATCGCCATCGTCACCGCAATACTGGGTTTCCTCAGCCAGGTGCTGATAGGCAAGTATCTGGAGGGCACGCTATGAACCTTGCACTGAGAATAATTATCGACATATTTATTGTCGGCGGCTGCTTCTTTGCCTTTGCCGGCGCGGTTGGCCTGGTGCGCATGCCGGACACCTTTTCGCGCATGCAGAGCTCGACGAATATCACCACGCTGGGCGTGCTGCTGACGCTCATAGGCGCTTTCCTCTACTTCCTGATAGTCAAGGAGAGCTGGGGCAGCGCGGCGAAGGTCGTCGTAATAGGCGTGCTGACCGTCCTCGCCAACCCCGTCGGCGGCCACGCCATAGCCCGAGCGGCCTACAGGATAGGCATAAGGCCCGAGCGCGAGCTGGTTGTGGACGCGCTCGACGACCCCGAGGCCTGCGTCGAACCCGCCGGGGACGACGACGAGGAAGAGCGGCTGGCGGAGGCCGAGTTCGCGGAAAAGGAGGACGATGAGGCATGATAACTCCTGTGTATATCCTCAACACTCTGATCATACTCGGTATCGTCGTCTGCGCCATACTGACGGTTACGGTAAAGAGGACGCTTTCGAGCATCATCTGTCTCGCCGGCTGCGGCGCCTTCGTCTCGCTGGAGTTCATCATGCTCCAGGCCCCCGACGTGGCTATAGCCGAGGCGGCCGTCGGCGTCGTGCTCACCACCATTATCTTCGTAGTCGCCCTGCGCAAGACCGGAGGAAAGGGGGAGGATGAGAAATGAAACGGCTCATAATGGCCCTGTCCCTTATTATCATATTGGGCGCGGGCATATATTCCGTCATTTACATGGAGCAGGAAATACCCATTACCTACGATGGGAGAGGCACCGACGTCTACGAGCTCCAGCAGAACCCCGAGGACTATGACGTCGCGGAACCGGCTCCGGACGGCGTGGCGTCCATAATAGTCAAGGAGAACCTGGAAAAGACCCACGCGGTCAACAATGTCACCGCCATAGTTTTTGACTTCCGCGGCTACGATACCCTGGGCGAGAGCTTCATCCTGCTCATAGCCATCACGGGCGCCACCGTCATCCTGCGCCGCGGGCGCGACAGAATGGAGGGCGGCAAGAAGTGAAAAAGAACTGGAAACGCGACGATATGATTGTCAGGAGCCTCGCGGACAGCTACCTGCCAATAGCTCTGATTCTCGGCTTCTATGTGATTATCCACGGCAACATCAGCCCCGGCGGCGGCTTCCAGGGCGGCGTCCTCGCCGCGAGCGGCGTGCTGCTGCTCTACCTGGGCTACGGCTTCCGCGGCATCGCCACCGCGCTCAACATGGAGAGGCTGCACAAGCTGGAGGCCGTCGGCGCGCTGGCCTACGTGCTCTTCGCCATGCTCGGCATCTTCGCCGGCTACAACTTCTGCTGCAACGTGCTCTTCGAGAGCGGCGATATCGGCGATGTCTGGAGTTCGGGCACGATTGCCCTGATGAACTATGCCGTCGGCTTCAAGGTCCTGACCGGCGTGGGCTTCCTGCTTCTGCTCATAATAGCGCTGCTCGCCACGGACCCCAGCCATAAGCACGACGGGACGATTACCACAACCGAACAGGAAAGGGAGGGTGAGAGCAAATGATGATAGCCAACTACATCGGCGCCGTCGCCCTCGTGGTCATAGGCTTCTACGCCATGATAGTCAAGCACGACATCATCAAGATAGTCATAGGCATGGGACTCACCGACTACGGCCTCAACCTCATGATAGTCTCGATAGGCTTCAACTTCGGCGGTACTGCGCCCATCTACACCTTCGGCGAGCTGACGAGCGGCATGTACTTCGTGGACCCGGTGCCCCAGGCCCTGACACTCACCAGCATAGTCATCGGCGCCTGCGTAACGGCAATGGCCCTCGCGCTTTGCGTGCGCATGTACAACGAGTATGGCACGATTGACTCGCGCGAGATAAGGAGGCTGCACGGATGACTTACGACGTCTATATGCACTTCCCGGTTATCGCAATCATGACGCTTTTCGTCGGCGCCTTCCTCGTGACGCTCGTCGGCAAGCATGAGACGGCGAGGAACGTAATCTCCGGCGCGGCGGTTATAATTTCGCTTGCGCTGCTCTGCCTGCTGATAAAGCCGGTCATGATTGACAACGAGATAATAGTGTACTGGATGGGAAACCGCGTGCCCGTTGAAGGCTACGCAATCGGTATCGCCATAGAGGTGGACGCCGTGAGCCTCTTCTTCGGCCTGCTCGTCACCATAGCCGTGGCGCTCTCGTGCATATATTCCTTCCAGTACATAAAACAGGACGACGCGCGCGGCAGCTTCTTCACGCTCTTCCTCATGCTCTCGGGCGGCGTTCTGGGTATCGTGCTCTCGGGCGACCTCTTCAACATATACGTAATGCTCGAGGTCATGACTTTCGCCGCGGTCGGCCTTACGGCCTTCCGCACCTGGAACCCCAACGCCCGCGAGGCGGCCTTCAAGTACCTCGTTGTGGGCTCGATAGGCTCCACCTGCGCCCTGCTCGGCGTCGCCCTGGTCTACGCCCAGTGCCACACGCTCAACCTCGCGCAGATTTCCGCCATCCTGCCGGGCAACATGAACCCGACCATGGTGCTGGCCTTTGCGCTGCTCTTCGCGGGCTTCGGCTGCAAGAGCTTCATGTTCCCCTTCCCCCCCATAGCGGCGGACGCGCACGGCGCGGCGCCCAGCTCCGTCTCCGTGCTTATCTCGGGCGTGTTTACGAAGACCGGCGTCTACGGGATTATCCGAGTGTGCTACTTCCTGTTCCGCACGATGGGCCTCACGAGCATACAGACGCTGCTTGTGGTTATCGGATGCCTGAGCATGTTCGTGTGCGTCACCATGGCGCTCAACCAGCATGACTTCAAGCGCCTGCTGGCCTTCCACTCGATAAGCCAGATTGGCTACATCCTCACGAGTCTCGGCCTCTGCACCGCTCTGGGCATAGCCGGCGGGCTCTATCACGCGATAAACCACACTCTCTTCAAGGGCCTGCTCTTCCTGACGGCCGGCAGCGTGCTCTACGCCACCGGTACCACCTACCTGGAGAAGCTGGGCGGCCTGGCGCGGAAAATGCCCAGGACGACGGTACTTTTCCTCGTCGGCGCGTTCTCCATCTCCGGCATCCCGCCATTCAACGGCTTCTATTCCAAGTGGATGATTTATCAGGCCACCTTTGAAAAGGCGGCCGAGACCGGTTCCGTCGGCTACGCGCTCGTCACCGTCATCTGCGTCGTCACCAGCGTGCTCACGCTCGCGAGCTTCGTCAAGGTCGGACACAGCGTTTTCTTCGGACAGCTGGCGCCCGGACTGGAGAACGCCAAGGACCCGCCGCTCGGCATGCGCATACCCATGTGGATAATGGCCGCGCTCTGCGCCTTTACCGGCCTGTTCCCGAACGTGATGATGAATTACATCATCGGCCCCGCCGTCAACGCGGTCTACAACACCATCCCCTACATCGACGTTGCCATGGGCGAGGGATATGCGGCCGCCCAGCTCGGCGAGAACGCCCTGCCGCTCTTCAGCGGGCAGATGTGGTCCATAGGCGCCTGGCAGCCTCTCAGCTGGCTGCTGCTCTTCGTGATAGCGCTCGCGGCCATCTTCCTTGTCTCGCTCACCGGACGGCCCAACCGCACCGTCAGCTGCGAGAACGACAGCAAACACGCTGTGTTCTTCGGCGGTGAGGAGGCCCAGTATTCCCATGCCTCCGGCGGAGACCTGTTCTGGGGCTTCAAGCACACGATGCGCAGATATCTCGGGTTCGCAAGCCGCGTCCACACCGGCGTTACCAATGATTACGTGCTCTGGGGCGTCACCGCTCTGGCCGTGATTGTCGCGTACTGCTTCGTGTTCATGCTGTGAGGAGGGCTGGAATATGGAAACAATGGATATCTTAATGTACGCAGTGTACATCCTCATCTTCCCCGGCGCGCTCTTCACCTGCCTGTTCGGTCTCTGGCTCGCCGGCATAGACCGCAAGATTGTTGCGAGAATGCAGAAGCGCAAGGGCCCGCCCATTACGCAGCCTGCCTGGGACTTTCTGAAGCTCTGCGGCAAGGAGACCATCATTCCGGCGGGCGCCGCCCGCGGCGTATACATCGCCGCTCCGTACGTCGGGCTGGCGAGCCTTATCGTCACCGTACTGTTCATACCTCTGGGCAGCTGGCTGCAGCCGATAAGCGCAAACGGGGACCTGGTTGTGGTGCTTTACCTGCTCACGATACCGACCCTGGCTATGATTTTCGGCGGCAGCGCGTCGGGCTCGCCATACGCGGGCGTCGGCGCTTCCAGGACAATGGTCTCAGTCATGGCCTATGAGCTGCCCCTTATCCTGGTGCTGTTGGCCGTGGCCAGGGCGGCGGGGTCGTATGTGACCATGGACGGCTACAACATACTCGGGGCCACCTTCTCGCTGGAGATGATTACCAGAGTGCAGGAGCTTATCGGGCCGCTGCTGTTCGACTGGCGTCTTATCCCGGCGGCCGTGGCCATGCTGCTCGTAATTCCCTGCGAGGTCGGCCAGCACCCCTTCGACGTCGGCGAGGCCGAGACCGAGATATGCGAGGGGCCGCTGGTGGAATACTCCGGCAAGCCGCTCGCCGTGTTCAAGCTCAGCCACGCCATAAAGATGTTCGTCATGACGGCGCTCTTCTGTGCGCTGTTCCTGGGTGGAGTTACAACCGGCATGGCCTGGCTCGACGTGGTGCTCACGCTCGTGTTCTGCACCGTGGTAACGCTCATCTGTATGACGCTGCTGCACGCGATAAGCGCCAGGCTCCGCGTTGAACAGCTCTTCAAGTTCTTCTGGACGGTAGTCAGCGGGCTTGCGCTCGTGAGCCTGCTGCTGGTCTGGTTCTGCTAAGGAGGCGGTAATATGTTCAAAAAACTCATAGACAAAGCCGCCGCTAAGTCGCCCTGGCTGTATCATATCAACGCCGGCAGCTGCAACGGCTGCGACATAGAGCTTGTCGCCGTGCTCACGCCGCGCTATGACGCCGAGCGCCTGGGCTTCAAGCTCGCCGGCACGCCCCGCCACGCGGACATCGTTGTTGTCAGCGGGCCCGTCACCGTGCAGAGCAAGGACCGCGTGCTGCGCACGATAGAGCAGGTGCCCGACCCCAAGGTCATAGTTACCCTCGGCTCCTGCCCGCGCAGCTGCAACGTCTTCAAGGGCAGCTACTCCGTGGCCGGACCTCTCGACAAATACGTGCCGATTGACGTCTCCATCGCGGGCTGCGCGCCCAAGCCGGAAGCCATCATTGACGGCCTGGCCCTCGCAACGCAGATACTCAAAGAGAAAAGGGAGGCGAAGAAGTAATGCTGCCATTCATCAAGGAGGCCGTAGTACAGCTCTTTTCCAAGCCCAGCACAGAGGCCTATCCCGCCGCGCCTGCTCCGGCGGCGCCGGGCTACAGGGGCCGCATCGTCTTCCACGCCGACCGCTGCATAAGCTGCGGAATGTGCGAGCGCGTCTGCGCAGGCGGAGCTATAAGCACCACCAGCGAGGAGACTGAGGAGGGTACGCTCATTACCCGCCGCTTCTTCCTCGGCAGCTGCACCTTCTGCGCCAACTGCGCCGACTTCTGCGTCAAGAACGCGATAGAGCTCACGGACGACTATCACATGGTCGCCCGCGACGAGAACGAGCTCGTCGTCACCGGCACCTACCTCAAAAAGAAGCCCGCGCCCAAAAAGCCCGCGGCCGCCAATGCCGAGGAGCCGGCTAGCACGGTCAAGCCGCGCGACGACGGCCTGCCAGTCAGCGATCCCGCCAAGTGCGTCTACTGCACCCTCTGCGCCAAGAAATGCCCCGCCGGAGCCCTCACCGTCGACCGGAAGGAGAAAATCTGGAAGCTCGACGAGGACAAGTGCATCGGCTGCGGCACCTGCCACGAGGTCTGCCCGAAGAAGGCAATTGTTATGTAAACCAAAAGGGCCTCCGTACGGAGGCCCTTTCCCAGTGAGAGCGCTGAAAAACCTCAAGGCCGCCAATGGCGGCCTTGAGGTTTACATAATTCAAAGCATGGAGGCGAGTCCCTGCATGTCGTCTGCGAGCATGGAAGCGCCGGAAGCGACGAGCTGTTCACGGGTGCGGAAGCCCCAGGTGCAGGAAATACAGTCAACCCCGGCGGCTGCGGCGGTTTCGATATCGACCTCGCTGTCGCCTATATAGACCGTCCGGTTTTTTTCCGCGCCCAACTGGCGCATGACTTCGAGCAGGCTGTCCGGCGCGGGCTTGCGGCGGATGCCCTGGCGTTCGCCGACCGTAGTTTCCACGAGCCCTGAGAACCAGCGCCTGCCCAATTCGGACGCGGCGCTGTCCGGCTTGTTGGAGACAATGGCGCAGCGGACGCCGAGTTCCCTGAGGCGCTCAAGCAGCTCAAGCGTGCCGGGGTAGGGGCGGGTTTTGTCGGAAGAATGCGCCCTGTAGAACTCCAGATAGTCGTCGAAAACTTCCTGATACACCGGGCAGCTTCTGCCTCCGGGTACACTTTCGGCTATGAGGTGGCCGGAACCGTAGCCCAGCCTGGTACGTATTTCATCCCTTGTGGCGAGGGGGAAGCCAAAATCCGCAAGGGCATGATTCACGCCGTCAGTCAGGTCGTCGAGCGTGTCGAGGAGAGTTCCATCCAGGTCAAAAATAACGGTATCATATTTCATGAGATGAGAATAACTCATTTTTTCGCGGATGTCAATGTCAAGCTTGACAAGAGGGAAAGTCTGTGCTATCATATACAAGCTTGACAGGCGGAAGTACCCAAGTGGCCGAAGGGGCTCCCCTGCTAAGGGAGTAGCCGGTCTGAAGCCGGGCGAGGGTTCAAATCCCTCCTTCCGCGCCAGCGCCGGAGCAAGGTTCGCTTTGCTCCGGCGTCTTTTTATACCTGCGCCTAAACGACGCTATCCGCCCGCGTTTGGTTCCGTTTGGACGCCAGCCCTGTTGCGGCTATATGCAGGCATGTGACTCAACCCGTGAAATTGTGTAAATGTGAACATCCTCACAAAGGAATGATAATGTGGCTCTATCTGATACTGAGAGGACACGCCGCTATCAGGCGACACGCGATGCAATAATGTTAAGGCCGGCCAAAGCTGAGGGCGCAGCTATACGTGCAGCAGCTGCACAGGCTGGGCAGAGCGTTCAGGCGTATATACTTGAGGCCGTTCGGGCCCACATGGAGCGGGGGGCCGGCAGCACACCTGAAAACTTGTAGGTGATATACCGGATGAAGCCATTTGCCGCTTTACAGCGGCCTTTCGCTTCGCTGCTTGTTTTAGACATTGACGTTCACCGCTCTCCGTGGTATTATATACACAAGAGAGACGGCGCCCGGCTGCTACCCGGACGCGGTCATCTCCAGCAGTCGGAATTGAGAAATGCCGCTTCCTTGCTAGGTTCGGGGGGCGGCTATCTCTTTAACTCGATACCAAGCCGGATAGCCGCGATAATAAGCATAAGTAATGCGATGGTATCATTCGCGCTCATCGGCTTCACCTCCTCGCTTTCGCCGGAGGATGGCCCCGTCTCTCTTGCTTGTCTGCATGATAGCACATACTCGCTAAGTGCGCCGATATCGTTTTTCGACTTTGCAGGATTGCACAGTTTTGGCCTTGAAGTATTGCGTGAAATGTCCGCAAACTTCGGATTTTCTTTTGTTTATTTCACTTTTGACAATATATGCTGCTGGCGCAGGAGGTGAACGGTGAAAAAACGAATGACGGCTATACTGATTGCGGCGCTGGTGCTTCTGGCGCTTCTGGCGTGGGCGCTATGGGCGAACGGCGCCCCCGTGCTTACAAGATACGGCGTTGCGGACGATGAAATCCCCGAGGCGTT
>CALXGL010000022.1 GCA_944387825.1 uncultured Oscillospiraceae bacterium
CTGCGAGCGTGGCGGCGAGAAGGCCCAGGAGCCCCGCCTCGGATTGTGAGAGGATGACGACCGCCGCGGCAAATGCGGCCGGGAACAGCAGCCAGAGCTGCCGGCCCCGAAGCCGCAGGGCCGTGAAGCTCAGAAGCGGGCAGGACAGGGCCAGAAAAGCGCCTAATATATTGGTATTGCCAATAGTTCCGAGAAATGCGCCGGAATATGAGAGGCCTGCGTCGTAGTAGCCGAGTCCCTCCGGATAGAGCCAGAGCGGATTAAAACCCAGCAGCTGAAGCAGAGCAACAAGGCAGCAAAGCGTGACAGACAGCCCAAGTAAGTTTACATAACACAAACGCATACAGCCGTACGCCGCACAGCCCAGCGCCGTGATGCAGTAGAGTGCAGCCGGCAGCAGGCCGTCATAGCGCAGGCCCATGATGGAGACTTCATAAGGCGAGGCAAGGCGGCTCAGCGCGCACCAGAGCAGCAGCGCGATTATGAGCCCCGCGAAGAGCCTGCCCGGCCCCGGCGGCGTCCGGCCGCGCAGCGCCGCATACAGGAGCGCGAGGGCCCACAGGCCCGTAAGTACGGCGTAGAGGGCGAACTTCCAGAAAGTTATATTGGCATAGCCGCCCGGGCCCGTCCAGAGCGGAAAGACGAGCAGAAGGGCGCTTATGTAGATGTCGGTCGAGCGTCGGGCGAGATTTTCCATATGCATATCTTAGCACAGGCTCTCCGCCGGGGCAAGCGCCCGGCTTGCAAAGCCGTGCCGCGCCGTGGTATAATATCCGCGTTAACTTGGATTTCAGTCCTTTTTCTCGGCCCTTACGGGGCAGCCGGAAAAGACGGCGCATTCTGCCATAACGGCCGCGCCGTTATGGCAGAATGCAGCAGAGGTGAGGGAATGTACTTCGACACACACGCGCACTACGACAGCTCCAAATTCAACGCGGACCGCGACGAGGTCCTGGCGGCCATGCCGGGCTGCGGCGTGGACTATATAATTGACCCGGGTTGCGACGCGGAGAGCTCGCGGGCGGCCATAGCGCTCGCGGAAAAATACCCCTTCGTGTACGCGGCCGTGGGCTGGCAGCCGGAGGAGTGGGAGAGCTGGGACATGTATTCCCCGGCCCTTGTCAGGGAGCTCGCCGCGCATGAAAAATGTGTGGCTGTGGGCGAGATTGGCCTCGACTACTATTGGGACAGAGAGCACAAGGAAATTATGTACGAGATGTTCGTGACCCAGCTTGAAATAGCGCTTGAGATGAACAAACCGGTCATAATCCATGACCGCGAGGCACATGCCGACTGCCTTTCGGCCGTGAAGCGCTACCCGGGCCTCCGCGGGGTGTTCCACTGCTTTTCCGGCAGCCGGGAGATGGCGGAGGAGCTCTTGAAACTGGGCTGGCATCTGGGCTTTGACGGGCCGATAACCTATAAAAACGCCCGCAGGGCGCTCGAGGTGCTGGAGATAACGCCGCCTGAGCGCATCCTGCTGGAGACCGACAGCCCGTATCTGCCGCCCGTGCCCTTCCGCGGACAGCGCAACGACTCCTCCAAGCTGAGATACATTGCGGAGAAAGCGGCGGAAATAAAGGGCCTCAGCCCGAAGGCGCTTGCAGAAATCACCTGCGAAAATGCGAAGAGACTGTTTGGAATATAAAAAAGAGGCCGCATGCGGCCTCTTTTTTATTTGTCCGGACTGCCGGCAATCTTTGCGTGGAGCAGAATGTTGTCCAGCGCAAGCCTGCGGAAATCGCCTAGACTGCCCTCTATCAGGTCGGTTTTCTGCAGCATGGTCACGAGCGGGCCGTACATGAAGAGCAGGAGATCCTGCGTTTCTATCCAGCACTGAAATTCCCTGTACGGGATAAAGCTCCGCGCCGTGCGCATGCCTTCGGAGTTGAAAACTATTCGGATGTTGTCCTCCGCGCGGAATTTGTCTTTCCCCTGGAGAAGCTTCGCGGCGTCCGCTTTGTACGGATTGCGCTTGCCCATGCTGCTGCGCGCGACGGCGAATATGCCGGCGGCGGCCAGTACGGCGCCAAGAATGAGCATGAAGATTTCGCCCGAATTCATCGCGCCGAACACGATAGCGGCGACGCCCAGGACAACGGCGGCAAGGCCTACGAGCATGGTGATGAGCGAGCTGCGGCGGTGAAAGTTCTCGTCGGAGCTGTTCAGCGCGGCGCGTATGCGCTTTTTTCCGGCGAATTTGGTCTTTGCCATGAGCTCCGAGCGCCGCTCCAGCGCGCGGCTCACCTGCGGCAGCAGGGCCTGTACATCATAGGCCGTGAGCCGAAAGACATATTCAGTGTTTTCCATAACTGCCCCCCGTAAGCGCCGGCGGCATAGGCCCGGCGGTTTGCTACTGCGCTTTGTCCAGCGGTTCTATGAGGATGACGTTGTGCGTGAGATCCACGCTCCGGAGGTTTCCGGAGACTATTTTCCTCGCGCCGAGCATATCTGTGAGAGTGATGAGATTGTTCTCGACGGATATGCCGGAGACATAGCTCATGAGCGGCCTGCGCTCTCCTCCTACTATTTCAAAAGCATCAGACAGGCACATTCAGTTTTCCCCCTTTACCAGGTTGAGGGCTTCCTCCAGCTTGTCGTTGCAGTGACCGAAATAGTGCACCGCGTCGCCGACGAGATTCGCAGCCTCATGCCTGCCCTGCTTTTCCAGTGCGTGGGCGATATTGTGCAGCTCCTCGGCATGGGAGCGGTTGTGGTCCAGCATGTAGGTCATGAGCGCCAGAGTCTGCTCCGGCGTCAGCTCGGGAGCATTTTCGTGCGTGTGTTCATGGTGACAGGCGTGCTCGTGCGCGTGCTCATGGCCGGAGTGGCCGAAGTGCAGAAGAACTTTTGCGTGCGGCATGATATCCCTCCTTTGGCGCCATTATAGCGCGTTTGCGGCCGGGAATCAAGCTCCGATGCGTTTGATTTCCGGCAAATGCCGCGTCCGTCTCGGCGGGGCACATTCATGGCAATTCCTCGGAGAAACTCGACCAGGCTCCGCGAAAAAGCCCGCACCGCGTGGAAAGTGCTTCAGGAATTTGAAACATACAACAAAAATATTTGCCCAAATTGCGTTTTTATCTTGTAAAATCACTTAAAATATGCTAACATTTTGGCAAGCGTTCAAAGCTCTTTAAATAAGGAGGGCTGCGTATGAATGATACCGGGGCAAAGATAATAGCCCTGGCGGGAAAGGGCGGCGTCGGCAAAACGTCGCTGGCCGCAACGATAGTGAGGGTACTGACTGAGGACGTTCCGGGAAGCCGTGTCCTCGCCATAGACGCCGACCCGGCGGTGGGGCTCTCCACTGCGCTGGGCGTCACGGTCACAAGCACGCTTGACGACATCCGCCGCGCCGTGGTGCAGAGCGCCGAGGACGGCCGCCCGCGCGAGGCGATAGAGATGCTCAACGAGTCGCGCTTCCGCATCTTCGACTCGATGGTGGACACCAATGGCTTTTCCTTCCTGGCCATAGGCAGGCCGGAGAACGAGGGCTGCTTCTGCTCGGTCAACGCCTACCTCAAGGAGGTAGTCAGCATGCTGGCGAACGACTTCGACTACGTCGTCATAGACGGCGAGGCCGGCGTGGAGCAGATACAGCGCCGCGTTATGGAGAAGGTCAGCCACCTCATACTTATAAGCGACCAGAGCCGCAAGGGTACGCACGTGGCCGAGACGATAAAGCAGGTTGCCGACGAGCTGGTCATGTATGACCGCATAGGCGCCATTATCAACCGCGTGACGAACCCGGAGCTGAACAAATTCATTTCCATCGAAGGCGTGGAGATACTGGCCTTCATACCCGCCGACGAACAGCAGGCGGCGAACGACATCCAGGGCAGGACGGTTTTCGAGCTGCCCGAGGACAGCAAAGTGCTTGACGGAGTGAGGGAAGCGCTCCGCAAAATAGAGATTCTATAAGAGAGGTGTGAACATTTGAAGGACTTAAAGCATTTAATCTACTTTGAGAACCTCCTCGAAAACGCCAACAACGAACTCGTCCGTCAGGCGCAGGAGGAGGGCATGCTTGCTTTGGGCTACACCTGCTACCATATGCCCGAGGTGCTGCTCAATGTGGACAACTGCTTCTCGGTGCGCATGCGCGCGCCGAACACCGGAAGCATTGACGTAGCCTCGTACTACATGTCGAACTACACCTGCGAGTACTGCCGTGCTCTGCTAGAGAGGGCTATCGAGGGCGGCTACAACTTCCTCGACGGCCTGTGCGGCGTGGACGCCTGCGCGCAGATGAACCGCTGCATGGAGAACATCGAGCTGCTCAAATGTGTAGACAAGCCCAACTTCTTCGTAACTCATGCGGATATACCTTACAAGTATACCGACTATACGCTTGATCACTATGTTGTGCAGATGCAGAACCGCGTGCTCAACACCATGCATGAGAAGCTGGGCGTTGACGTCTCCGACGCGGCCCTCCGCGAGGCCGTGGCGAGGCACAACGAAGTATGTAAGGTTATGACCGAGATAAGCGAGCTCCGCAAGCTTGAGAATCCGCCCATAACCGGATATGAATTCCACATCATAAACATGGTCAGCTATGTTTGCCCGCAGAAGCTGATCCTGCCCTACCTCCAGGAGACTCTGGCCGAGATTAAGAAGCGCAAGACGGACCCGAAACCCTGGTACCGCTGCCGCGTAGGCATCGTCGGAAGCGAAGTTGACGACCCCAACCTCACCCGCATGCTCGAGGAACAGGGCGCGTTCATCTGCTTCGACCGTTTCTGCTTCGGCATGTTCCCCGGCCGCGAGGTAATAGAGCTCAACGACGAGGAGAGCGCGCTCAGGCAGATCTGCCGCCACTATCTCATCACAAGCGAATGCCCGCGCTTTATGAGCAATGAGAAGATTGAGCAGCGCCGCGAGACCGCCGACCGCCTCGCCCGTGAGTACGATGCCGACGGCATAATATACGAGAACGTCAAGTTCTGCGACTTCTGGGGCTTCGAGCGCGCGTTGGCCAGCCACATACAGTTCGAGGAATACGGCCACCCCGTGCTCACTATAGACCGCCCGTACAATGCCAAGACGTCGGGCCAGCTCCGCACCCGCTTCCAGGCCTTCGTGGAATCTCTGGAAATCAAACGCATCCAGCAGGGCAAGGAGGTCAAGTAAATGCTCAAGAATAACATCAAATGGCTGAAGAAGAACCTCCCCGGCGACCTCAAGATTTGGAAGGAGCTTATCAGCGAGGTCGACATGAAGGACTTCATGGCCAAGCAGAAGAATAAGCTCAAGATGGACAAGCAGCGCGTCAAGGAGGAGTTCAGCGACTTCATGGCCCTGCCCGCTAAGGAGAAGTGGGACCGCGTGGTCAACGGCGAGCGCCAGCTGGGCCGCCTCTACCAGAAGGGCTCCATAGCCTTCACCCGCCGTGAGTGGAAGGGCGTGGAGAGCACGGCTCGCGACTTCCAGAACTGGCTTGTCATCTGGCGCGACATGATAAAGATGGTCATGCGCGACCCGGTGAGCATCATGCTCGGACTCTTTGAGTACCGCTGGTTCAGCTCGTATCTGGCCTGCCCGGCCTTC
>CALXGL010000023.1 GCA_944387825.1 uncultured Oscillospiraceae bacterium
CCATGGCCTTCGGCGACGTGTACACCTTCGGCCCCACCTTCCGCGCCGAGAAGTCCAACACCCAGCGCCACGCCGCCGAGTTCTGGATGATAGAGCCCGAGATGGCCTTCGCCGACCTCACGGACTACATGGATAACGCCGAGGCGATGATAAAGTACGTCATACGCCGCGTCATGGAGCGCTGCCCGCAGGAGATGGACTTCTTCAACAGCTTCGTCGACAAGGGCCTCAAAGAGCGTCTCGAGCACGTCGCGTCCAGCGACTTCGGCCGCGTGAGCTACACCGAGGCCATAAAGCTGCTCGAACAGCGCAACGACAAATTCGACTACAAGGTCTACTGGGGCTGCGACCTCCAGACCGAGCACGAGCGCTGCCTCACAGAGCAGATATTCAAAAAGCCCATCTTCGTCACGGACTACCCGAAGGAGATAAAGGCCTTCTATATGCGCATGAACGACGACGGGAAGACCGTCGCCGCCGCCGACTGCCTTGTGCCCGCCATAGGCGAGCTCATAGGCGGCAGCCAGCGTGAGGAGCGGCTGGACGTGCTCGTTTCGCGCATGGGCGAGCTGGGCCTCGATCCCGAGGACTACTGGTGGTATCTCGACCTCAGGCGCTACGGCTCCTGCCGCCACGCCGGCTACGGCCTCGGCTTCGAGCGCCTTATCATGTATCTCACCGGCGTCGCCAACATCCGCGACGTCCTGCCGCACCCGCGCACCTTCGGCAGCGCCGATTTCTAAAAAACCGGCGTTTAGAGGCCGCGTTCCCCGCGGTCTCTAAACGCCTTTCGGGATAAAGCGCGCAGGCGGCCCCGGCCGCGGCGTCACGCGCACGGAAAAAGGCCCCTTGCGGGGCCTTTTTCTAATATATTTGATATTTGACGGGTTTGGGCCGGTATCGGACGCCGGAGACGAGACCCATGGCCATGAACATACTGGCCACGGAGGAGCCGCCGTAGCTGAAAAACGGCAGGGTTATGCCGACGACGGGGGCAATGCCGATGCACATGCCCACGTTCTCAAAAGTCTGGAACACGACGCTGCCCGCGACGCCGAAGCAGACGAGCGCGCTGAGATTGTCGCCCGAACGCAGGCCTATCTGCACGCAGCGCACAACGATGGCCGTCAGCAGCAGGAGGACGACGCAGCAGCCTATCATGCCCAGCTCCTCGCCTATGACGGCGAAGATGAAGTCCGTGTGCTGGCCGAAGGTCGCGCCCGACTGCGTCTGCGTGCCCTGGCCGAGGCCCATGCCGGTAAGCTGGCCCGAGCCTATGGCGATTTCCGCCTGATGCGGCTGCCAGTTGACGCCGGTGTTGTCCGGGTCGATGCTCGGGTCATAGGGCGCGAGGATGCGGTTTTTCTGGTAGTCCTCGAGGAAGAAGGTCCAGGCCACGGGCACCATGGCCGCAATGGCCGCGAAGCCGAGGATGAACCAGTATATCCGCACTCCTGCCATGAACATCATGACGGCGAAGATGAAGAAGTACACAAGCGCGCTGCCGAGGTCGCTGGCCGTTACGATGATTACGCCGAACATGAGTATGAAGTGGCCCGCAAGCTGAGCGATGGAGACGAAGCGGTTCAGGTCGCTGTGCGTCTTTATATAGACGAGGTGCTTGGCCAGCACGACGATAAAGGCGAGCTTTATTATCTCCGTGGGCTGTATGCCTATGCCGAAGAAGCGCAGCCAGCCGTTGTTGCCCGTGCTCTCGCCGCCCTCTCCGAAGAATATGAGCAGCACAAAGAGCGCGGCGCTGGCCGCGTAGAGCCATTTCCAGTGCTGGGCGAAGATGTCGAGGTCTATGACGGTGATGACGACATAGGCCGCGACGCCGATAAAGATGCCGAGGCTCTGCACTATGATGTAGCGCGCGGGGCCGGTGTCGGTGTGCAGCGTTGCGCTCCAGATGGCCACCAGGCCGAAGACCGCGCATATCAGGCTCAGCGTGAACAGCAGCATGTCCGCGCGGCGGAAGAACTCTTTAATATGCGGCAAAAATTTTTTCGTGTCCGTCACCTCGCTTTGCCGGAGGATAAAATCAAAGTATTGTACCACAAAATGCGCGGTCAAACAAGTACACAATGTTAACACTTGCCCGGGAGAAGCCGTGCTTTTTTCTTTACGCGAGGGCCCCGAGGGTGTATAATGAAATGAATAAAGCTTTAGGAGCCTTTGCATGGAAATCATAACTCACTCCGAACTCGAAACGGAGGAAGCCGGAGCGGCCTTTGCCGCGAAAATACCGGACGGCACGGTCTGCGCCATGTACGGCGAGCTGGGCGCGGGAAAGACCGCCTTCGTGCGCGGCATGGCGCGGGGCATGGGTCTCGGCTGCCGCGTGAACAGCCCGACCTTCACCATAGTCAACGAATACCTGGGCGCGCGCACGCTGCTGCACTTCGACATGTACCGCCTGGCGAGCGCGGACGAGCTCTGGGATATAGGCTGGGACGACTATCTCGCGCGCGGCGCGGTCTGCGCCGTGGAGTGGAGCGAAAACGTCTCCGACGCCTTTACGGGCGGAGAGGTGAGCATACGCTTCGAAAAGCTCTCCGACACGGAGAGGCGCATCACGATAGAGGGAGGCGGCTTCTGAAATGCTGATACTGGGTATAGAATCCTCCGCGAAGGCCGCGAGCTGCGCGCTTGTGCGCGACGGCGAGCTGCTGGGGCAGTATTTCCAGTGCTCCGGCCTCACGCACAGCGCGACGCTGCTGCCCATGGCCGAGCAGCTGCTGGCCTCCACGGGCACGGACAAGTCCGCGCTGGACGCCGTCGCCGTGGCGCACGGCCCCGGCTCCTTCACCGGAATACGCATAGGCGTCGCGGCGGCCAAGGGCCTGTGCTGGGCGCTGGAAAAACCGGCCATAGGCGTCTCGACGCTGGAGGCCATGGCCTGGAACGGCGCCGGCCGCGGCGAAGGCGCGCTCATATGCTGCTGCATGGACGCGAGGCGCAGCCAGGTCTACAACGCGCTTTTCACCATCAAAGACGGCGCGCCGCAGCGGCTTGTTCCCGACCGGGCGATTTCCCTCGAGGAGCTGTACGCCGACCTCGCCGAGCGCGGCGGCGAACCCTTCCTGGTCGGCGACGGCGCCGCCCTCGCCGGCGAATACCTGGCGGACCGCGCCGCGCCGCACTCTCTCGCGTCCGGAATACTGCTGCACCAGAACGCCTGGGGCGTCTGCATGGCGGCCCGCGGCGGAGAGCCCGGGCCGGCGGGCGGGCTGCTGCCGGTGTATCTGCGGCTCTCGCAGGCCGAGCGCGAAAGACAGGCCAGACTGAACAACAATGCAGACTGAAACTACTAATAAAGACAAAGGGGAACTGAAAATGAGCAACCTTCACGTATTCGACCATCCGCTTATCCAGCATAAGCTGAGCATCCTCCGCGACAAGGACACCAGCAGCAAGCTCTTCCGCGAGCTCGTGGGCGAAATAGCCATGCTCATGTGCTACGAGGCGACGCGCGATCTGCCCCTCGAGGACATCGACGTCGAGACGCCCGTGGCCGTGGCCCACTGCCGCCACATAGCCGGCAAGAAGCTGGCCGTGGTGCCCATACTCCGCGCGGGGCTCGGCATGGTCGAGGGCATGGTGGCCATGATGCCGAACGTAAAGGTCGGCCACGTCGGCCTTTTCCGCGACCCGGAGACGCTCGAGCCGGTCAAGTATTACTTCAAGATGCCGCCCGATATCGAGGAGCGCGACGCGATTATTGTAGACCCCATGCTCGCCACCGGCGGAAGCGCCGCGGCCGCGGCCAAGTTCCTCAAGGAGGCCGGCGTCAAGCACATCAAGCTCATGAGCATCATCGGCGCGCCCGAGGGCGTTGAGCGCATGAGCGCCGAGCACCCCGACGTGGACATCTACCTCGCCGCGCTGGACGACCGTCTCAACGAGCACGGCTACATAGTCCCCGGCCTGGGCGACGCAGGAGACAGGATTTTCGGCACGAAGTAAAGACGCGCAAAACAGCGCTGCCCCGCAATAAGGCGGGGCAGCGCTGTTGATTTCCGCTCAGCCGGAAACGCCGCGCTCGGGCAGAGGCAGCGCGGGGCTGTCGGCCCAGTATACGGCCAGCAGCCCGGAGTCAAGCGAGACGTACGCGCGCTCGCCGGTGAAGCTGTTGCTGACGCCCAGAGGGAAGCTCGCCGTGAGCTGCGCGCCCTCGAGGACGTAACTCAGGCCGCGCTCAGTGACGCCGCGCGCGTCCTCGCCGAGACAGAAGACGGAGAAGTCGCCGGAATATCGCGCGTCGAAGCGCAGGCACTCGCCGCCGCGCAGCACGGTGAGGCAGCAGCCCTCGCCTATGAGATAGGCCGCCGCGCCCTGCGAGGCAGCCCAGGCCAGGGTCTGGATATTTGCGAGCGTGTGGTCCAGCCGCCTGCCGCCCAGGCAGCCGAAAAGCAGCAGGGTGCCGCAGCCGCGCTCCAGCGCGCGCCGCGCGGCGAGCATGGAGTCGGTGTCGTCCTTGCGCACGGGCGAGACCTCGATGTCCGGATAGTCGGGGATATGCCCGAGCGAATCGAAGTCTCCGAGCACGAGGTCCGGCCTCAGTCCGAGCTTCTCGAGATGCAGTATACCCGCGTCTGCGGCGATTATATAGTCGCCCTCCCCGGGCGTGAACCTCTCCGGCGCGAAATCCGCCGCGCCGACGATGTAGCAGTTTTTCATGCCCCAAACCTCCTCAAGTCCTCCATCCCGCCCGGGAACAGAGCCTCATTTCAGAAGATTTACGGCCGCCTGGGCGGCTTGGGCGGCGTCGGGGGTGTAGCAGTCGGCGCCGATGGAGTCGCAGAATTCCTGGCTGGTGGGCGCGCCGCCTATCATGACCCTGACCTTCCCGGCGAGGCCGCGCTCGCGCACAAGCTCGACGACGCGGCGCATCTCGTCCATCGTGGTCGTGAGCATGGCGGAGCAGCCGATAAGCGCGCAGCCCTCGTTCACGGCGGCGTCCACAAACTGCTCGGCGGAGACGTCGACGCCGAGGTCCACAACTTCCAGGCCCGCTCCCTCCATCATTATCTTGACGAGGTTCTTGCCTATGTCGTGCATGTCGCCGCGCACGGTGCCGAGGCAGATTTTGCCCGCGCTCTTCTTGCCGCCGGCGGCAAGCAGGGGCTTGAGCCGCTCCGTGGCCGCGTTCATCGCCCGGGCCGCGACCAGCATCTCGGGCACGAAGGCGCGCCCGGCGCTGAAGTCGTCGCCCAGGAGCTGCATACCGCGCACCAGGCCCTCGTTGAGCACGGTCTCGGCGCTTATGCCCTCGGCCAGCGCGGCCTCGACGCCCTCGAGCACCTTCTTGCGGCGGCCCTTCCTGAGCGCGGCGGTGATATCCCCGAGGACGCCGGCGCTCTCGGCCGCGGCGGCGGCGGGCGAGGGCGCGGCGGCGGGACGGGCCTCGCCGCGGCGGACGACGGCGGCGCGCCGCGCGCCGTGCAGGTGCGTCTCGCCGTTCCAGGCGGCAATCTCGGCGTCTATGGCCGCGTCGACCTGCGGGA
>CALXGL010000024.1 GCA_944387825.1 uncultured Oscillospiraceae bacterium
CTTGCGGCGAAGCGCGGCTTCCTGCCCTGGGTTATCCAGTAGACAAGCCATATGACGGCGAGGCCGCCTCCGGCGTAGATGCAGGTCCACTTGCTGGCCGCGCCCAGGCCGAAGAATATGCCCGAGAGCGCGAGATGACGCCATTTGCCCCCGCTCACGAAGCGCCACATGAAGAGGTACATGAGCAGGATGAAGAACACGCTGTAGGTGTCTATCGTGGCGATGCGCGTCTGCACGAAGTGCATGAAGTCGAAGGCGAATATCACCGTGCCGCAGCCGGCGATGGCGCTCGAGCGGGTCATGCGCTTGAGAAAGACGTAGAGTATGGGCAGCATCAGCACGCCGAGAAGCGTGCCGGAGAAGCGCCAGCCGAAGGGCGTCATGCCGAAGAGGCGGATGCCGAGGCCGATTATCTCCTTACCCAGAGGCGGGTGCGTTATCTCATAGGGATAGACGTTCTCAATGTGCTCCAGCGCGGTACGCGCGTGGTAAATCTCGTCGAAGTAGCTTGAGTTCATATAACTCGGGCGCACGGGCACGGTGTCCTGCTCGTCGAACAGGGGCGCGCAGCCGGCGTCGTATTCAAAGCCGGAGGCGTCTATCATGACGCCGTCGGGGTCATAGACGGCAATTTCGCCGAGACTCAGCTCAGCGGAGGCGACGAGGCGTATATAGCGCGCCCTTGCGTCCTCAACACCGGCATACTCAAGGGAGTAGTCCTGCCATTTGAAGAGGTCGTTGTAGGCCTGCTCCAGTTCGCCGGCGTCGCGCCAGGTCTCTCCGTCGTCGGAGAGCTGAAGCTCGTACCGCCCGGTGTGCAGGCCGGTGTAATAGCGGATCATGCCTATGTCTGTGGAGGCGCCCAGGTCTATCAGGGCATACTGCCCGCGCTCGGTAAAATGGCACCAGCTCTGCGGCGCGGTCATGTCGCCGAGACCGGCAAAGGCGGTGACGGCGTAGCAGACGCTTATCACAAGGCACATGAGCGCGTCCAGCCTGGTGAGCCGCCCGGACCTCGCCTCAAAGCTGAAGCGGGGACGCAGCACTCTGCCGGTGTCCGGGTCGCAGGGCAGATGCGCGTCCGAAAAGGCGGGCATCCACCTGCGCGCAATGAGGATGCAGAATAGCGCCGCCAATATTGGAAATACGTATGTGTACCAGGACAAAGCTTCCACTCCGTTCTCGGAAAAGCATCAGGGCAATAAATTATTATACACGTTCATTTCGCCAATGTCCAGTGCGGCGCCGGCGCGCGAGGCGCTTTATCCCGGCCGCGGCGAGTATAAAGACGAAGGGCCAGACAAAATAGCGGTAGCGCGGCTGCACCTCTATGAAAAGAAAGGCTGCAAAGCAGGCAAACACCGCCCCGCGCGCGAGCGTCTCCGCCGCCGGGCCGCGGCGGCTCAGGCAGCCGGCCGCGGCGAGGCCCGTGCCCGCGATAAAGAAAGCCCGCTCGGCAAGGCGCAGGAGGTTCGCCAATTCGGATTCCGAACCCAGCCAAATGTCCTCGTAGCGGCCCCAGAAGCTCGCTGCCTTTTCGATGAAGAATAGAGGCAGGCTGGCGCAGGAATCCAGGGACGAGCGTATGGCCCGCAGGGCCTCGGCCCGGCGCTCTCCGGCGTCGGCTATGTCGAGAATATACGCAAGCGACGCGTCATAGCGGCCCAGGGTTTCGGTGTCGAGCCCCAGTACGAATTTCCACTCCGGCGCGGCGCTGCCGATGCCGTTCGGCGCGAGGGCGCTCAGGCCGGCCGCCGCATTGGCCGCCAGGGTCAGCGCGGCGTAACCGGCGGCAAGGGCGAGGGCTTCCGCAAGCAGTGAGCGCCGCTTCCCGCTCCGGCTGAGCAGCGAAAGTACGAGCGCGGCCAGCATCCCGCAGACGGCCATGGCCGCTTCGGGCCGCATGAGATTGCCGAACGCCAGGGCCGCGCCTCCGGCCGCGGCGCGCGCGGCCCCGCCGTCCAGCCAGAGGCGGATGCCCAGCAGCATGAAGGCGAGGGATATGCACTGATTCGTCAGCACCGGCGTCAGCAGGAGCGCGCCGGGATAGAACGCGTAGGCGAGCCCCGCGGCAAACGCGGGTCCGCCGCCGGCAAACCGGCGGGCAATATCATACACAAGCCAGGCCGTCAGCGCGCCCCAAAGCGCATTGAGAAGCCCGAGCGCCGTCACGCCTCCGCCCAGCTTGATTATGAGCGCTTCGTAGAGCGAAAAGGGTATCTGATACCCCCAGAGCGCAAAATACCGGTCGGAAAACGCCCCGGCGTCCCCGCCGGCGGCCCGTTCCGCTGCGGAGTACAGCAGGTAAAAGTCGCTTATGGGTTCGCTCGGCAGGAGCAGAACGGCCAAAACGCGCAGTATGAGCGCCGCGAAGAAAACAATCAGCCCGCAGCGCGCCGCCCGCTCCGGTATGCGTCCGGCAGCGAAGCAGAGGGCGGCGGCGAGCAGCGCGCCGGACGCCGCCAGAGCCGCGCCGTGGGCGGGGGAGTCGAGCAGGATGTACAGCGCCGAGGCAAGCGCCATGGCGGCGCATACGGCGGCGGAGGCGCCGGCAAGAGCAGTGTCAAGCAGGGTGTAAAGTTTTCCCGGACGAGTTTCCATGCATCCACCTCCCCGGGCATTATACAGCCGCGCGGCGCTCAGGGCAAGTAAAATTAGTCCCGGCGCGGCCTGACAGCTTGACATAATGCTTTTATTTGGTGTAGAATAACGTGATAATATTGCGGGGGTTATGGGGAAAGCCCCGTTGATATTAGTGCTTTACACGGCAGCGCCGCTGCGCGCCGTTATTGTTCTAATTCCAATATAGGGAGGCGTATATTGAAACCATGACTTTTTGGGAAATACTCGGCATCGTGGTCGCAGTGATCGTGGTGCTGGTCATAGGATTCCTGCTGGGCATAGTGTACCGCAAAAAAGTCGCTGAGCGCGAGATTTCGAGCGCCGAGGACGAGGCCAAACGCATAATCAACGAGTCCATAAAGGCCGCTGAGAGCAAAAAGCGCGAAGCCCTTGTCGAAGCTCGCGAGGAGATACACAAGAGCCGCTCGGAGTACGAGCGCGAGGTCAAGGAGCGCCGCAACGAGCTCTCCAAGCAGGAGCGCCGCTTGCAGCAGAAAGAGGAGAACCTCGACCGCAAGACCGACGCCCTCGAAAAGAAGACCGAAACTCTCAACCAGAAGCTCAGCCAGGCGGAAGCCCTGCAGGAGGAGGTCAAGCTCGTCAAAAAGAGCCAGCTCGAGATGCTCGAGAAAATCTCCGGATACACCGTCGAAGAGGCCAAGCAGTACCTCATCTCCAATGTGGAGACGGAAGTTACGCATGAGATGGCCGCCAAGGTGCGCGAGGTCGAGGCCAGATATAAGGACGAGGCCGACGAAAGGGCGCGCGAGATAATCGCGACCGCCATCCAGCGCTGCGCCGCCGACCATGCGAGCGAGATCACCGTCTCCGTCGTACCACTCCCCAACGACGAGATGAAGGGACGTATCATAGGACGAGAGGGACGCAACGTTCGTTCCATCGAAACCCTCACGGGCTGCGATCTTATCATCGACGATACTCCGGAGACCATCACGGTTTCCAGCTTTGACCCCGTTCGCCGCGAAATCGCGCGCATAGCGCTCGAAAAGCTCATTCAGGACGGCCGCATCCACCCCGCGCGCATTGAGGAAATGGTCGCCAAGGCCCAGCGCGAGGTCAACGCCACCATCAAGAGCGAGGGCGAGCGCGCCGCGTTCGAGACGAACATCCACGGGCTCAATCCTGAGATTATCCGCCTGCTCGGCCGCATGAAGTACCGCACGAGCTATGGCCAGAACGTCCTCAACCACTCTATAGAGGTCGCCCATATCGCGGGCCTGCTGGCCGCCGAGCTGGGTGTGGACGTCACGACAGCCAAGCGCGCGGGCCTTCTGCATGACCTGGGCAAGAGCATAGACCACGAGGTAGAGGGCAGCCACGTCACGATAGGCGTGGACATCGCCCGCAAGTACAAGGAGTCGCCCGAGGTCATCCACGCGATAGAGGCCCACCACGGAGATGTGGAGGCCCACAGCGTGATAGCCTGCCTCGTACAGGCCGCCGACGCCATCTCCGCCTCCCGCCCCGGGGCCAGGCGCGAGAACATCGAGAACTACGTCAAGCGCCTCGAAAAGCTCGAGGAGGTCACGCGCAGCTTCCCCGGTATCGACAGCTGCTACGCTATCCAGGCCGGCCGCGAGATCCGCGTCATGGTCAAGCCCGACGAGGTCAGCGAGGACCAGATGGTCCTGCTCGCGCGCGATATCGCAAAGAAGATAGAGAGCGAGCTCACCTACCCCGGCCAGATAAAGGTCCACGTCCTGCGTGAGACCAAGGCCGTGGAATACGCGAAATAAGGATACCGGCCCAAGGCATTGCCTCGGGCCGGCGTTTTTCCGCGAGCCGGGCAAACGGCCCGCATTGAAACAAGAAAAGGGACGGCTCTGCCGTCCTTTTTCTTGTTTCAGGCGCAAATGCAAACTTACAGCCTTTCCATGTCGGCTATGAGCGCCTCGACGTCCTCCTCCCGCGTCGCCCAGCTGGTGCAGAAGCGCACCGCGCGGTGCGTGGGGTCCACGCGGCCCCAGTCGGAGAAGGTGTATTTCCCGGCGAGCTTATCGAGCTCTGTGTCGGGGACTATGGGGAACTGCTGGTTTGTGGGCGAGTCGCAGTAGAGCGGCCAGCCCCTGGCCGCGAAGGCCTCGCGCAGCCTCCAGGCGAGCGCCACCTCGCGCTCCGCCGTGCGCTCGTACAGGCCGTCCGTCATCAGGGCGTTGAACTGCACGCCCAGCAGGCGGCCCTTGGCGAGCATGCCGCCGCGTTGCTTTTCGATGTAGCGGAAGTCGCGGTTAATATCCTCGTTCATTATCACCAGCGCCTCGCCGAAGAGGGCGCCGAGCTTCGTGCCGCCGATGTAGAAGGCGTCCGTGAGGCGGGCAAGGTCGGCGAGAGTGACGTCCGCGCCGGGGCAGACCAGCGCCGTGCCCAGCCTGGCGCCGTCGACGAAGAGGTAGAGCCCCTTCTCGCGGCAGACGGCAGAGAGCGCCTCAAGCTCGGAGAGAGTGTATATGGCGCCGTTTTCGGTGGGCTGGGAGATGTATACCAGCTTGGGCTGCGGCTGGTGCTCATGTGTCGCGTCGGCCCAGTGGGCCTCCACGCACTCACGCACCTGCGCGGCGCTTATCTTGCCCTCAACGCCGCAGGGCAGGGCGATGACCTTGTGCCCCGTCGCCTCCACGGAGCCGCTCTCGTGTACGGCTATGTGCCCGCTCGCGGCGGCGACGGCGGCCTGATGCGGGCGCAGCGCGGCGGCTATGAGGGTGAAGTTGACCTGCGTGCCGCCAATGAGGAAGTGGACGTTGGCGCCCGGAGCGGCGCACTTTTCGCGTATCTTCTCCGCGGCCGCGGCGCAGAACTCGTCCTCGCCGTAGCCGGGGGTCTGGACATAGTTCGTCTCGTTCAGCGCCTGCATGACCTCGGGAAGCGCGCCCTCGAGGTAGTCGCTCTCGAATCTTATCATTTTACTCGGCCTCCACGTTTATCTTCCCGTCCGCCGCGGTCAGGCGCATGGCCTTCACGCCGCCGCGGCGCTGGTCTACAATGACCTCGGCCATTTTGTCCTCTATGTCCTTCTGTATGGTGCGGCGCAGGTTGCGCGCGCCGTAGGTGAGCGAGTAGCTCTTCTCCACCAGGTAATCGAGCACGCTGTCGTCCCAGCTGAAGGCCATGCCCTTCTCGGCCATGAGCTCGCGCACCTCGCCGAGCATGAGCGCGGCTATGGAGCGGAAGTTCTCCTCCGTGAGCTTGTTGAAGCAGATTATCTCGTCCACGCGGTTGATGAACTCGGGGCGCAGGAACTCACCCAGCGCCTTCATCGCGCGGTCGCGATCCTTGTCCGTGGCGCTGCCCACAAAGCCCAGGGAGCCGCTCTTGGTGTTGCTGCCGG
>CALXGL010000025.1 GCA_944387825.1 uncultured Oscillospiraceae bacterium
ACGGACTGGACGTACAGCCCGTCCGGTATTCCGAAGAAGCCCATGGCCTCCTCGGGGATTGGGCCGACTGTAACTCCCAGCGCGGGACGGCCGAGCACGCGGCCGTTCTCTATGAGCTGGTCCGCCACGGACTTAATCGTCTCCACCGGTATGGCGAAGCCGATGCCCTCTATGCTGGAGTTGGCGTAGGAAGAGATAAGCTTCATGCTCGTCATGCCCACCACCTGGCCGTACATATTCAGCAGCGGGCCGCCGGAGTTACCCTCGTTTATGGCGGCGTTTGTCTGTATAAGGGTCATCGGATGGCTGGTATAGGTGATGTCCCGGCTTATTGCGGATATTATGCCGTCCGTCATCGTGCCGCGCAGCTCCTCGCCCAGCGGGTTGCCTATTGCGGCCACATCTTCGCCCACGCGCGGCGTGTCCGAACAGAACTCGGCCGCAGGCAGGCCGTTTGCGGTGATTTTTATGACGGCCAAATCGCTGGCGCTGTCCGCGCCCACGAGGGACGCGACGTACTGGCTGTCGTCCCATAGCGTGACTGTGGCGCTTGCGGCCCCGTCGAGGACGTGCGTATTCGTGAGAATATAGCCGTCGGCGGTCATAATGATGCCGCTGCCCCAGGCCCTGCCGCCGCCCTCCCGCTCGGTGGTTATGGCGACGACGGATTTGACGCAGCGCTCATAGACATCGCTCAGCCCAAGCGGCTGCTCCGCTTCTGGCGGCGGCGTAAGCGTCAGCGTAACGCCCGTGCCGGTCTCCGCGCGCGGCATGCTGGCGCTCCACTCCGAGCTGCCCGCGTCGTCATAGTATTCATCGAAATAGTCCTGCATGCTGCCGGGCTCATCCGGCTTATCCTCCGCGCCCATCGAAGGGAAAAACGACGCTCCGCTGTTGGAAAACAGAAGAGCCGTGGCCGCAATCACCGCAACAGCCAGCACACATATGCCGGCGACCCTTATCCCCATCCCGGGGCGTTTTTTCCGCGGCTCCTCCTCCGCTGTGCACTGCTGCGTCCAGTACAGTTCTCTGCAGCCGGGCAGGGTATCCGCGCAATGGCCGTCCGCCGCGGCCTCGTTCCCGGGGGCGGCGTCAATCCGTATACCGTACCATTCGGAAAGCCGTTTCTCCCTTTCGCTGTTCATAAAGGATCCCCCCTGAGCAAGATTTCATCATATTTTTATCTCTTTAAGCGCGGCGCTTACTGCGCCCGCGGCGGGATTTCGCCGCCGTCCGCCTTTTCCGCGGGCTGTTCGGAGCCGCGGCGGCGGGCGCCCTTTGCCGCGCTCTTGCCGGCCTTGGCGGCCGCTTTTTCGGCCTTGGCCTTTTCGCTCTTCGGCTTTTCGCGCGAGAGGGTCAGCGTAAAGACAAACTCCGTCAGGCCCTCGGAGCTGGTGACGGCTATGTCCTCGTTGTGCGCGTCAAGGATGCTTTTAACAAGATACAGGCCGAGGCCCACGCCGTCCCTGTCGCGGCTGCGCGAGCGGTCGGACTTGTGGAAGCGGTCAAAAATGAGCGGCAGGTCGTCCGGCGGTATGGTCTCTCCGCGGTTTTTGACGGAGACATAGGCCTTGCCGCCCTGTTTCCAGAGCGAGACGGTCACTTTGCTGCCCGGCTCGGCGAACTTCATGGCGTTGTCGAGCAGGTTGTAGAGTACCTGCGTTATCGAGTCCGGGTCGGCCACGACCGACATGTGGTCCTCCGGCAGCTGGAGGTCCACGTCCAGCCGCTTATCCTCCGCCCTGGTCTCAAAGCTCAGCAGCGTGCGGATTATAAGCTCGTTCAAGTCGAACTCGCGCCGTTTTGTGAGGTCGTTGCCCTCGCTTCTGAGCCTCGACATGCTCAGCATGTGGCGCACGAGACGGCTGAGCCTCCGCGTCTCATCGGCGATGGTGGCGAGGTATTTATCCTCTTCCTCCTTGGGTATGGTGCCGTCAAGTATGCCGTCCGCGAAGCCGGCTATGGTCGTCATCGGCGTCTTGAGCTCATGCGAGACGTTGGCTATAAACTCGTTGCGCAATTCCTCGCTGCGCTCGAGAGAGTCGGCCATGGCGTTGAAGGAGCTCGTAAGCGCGGCCAGCTCATCCGTGCCCTTGTCCTCGCGGACGCGCACGGAGAAGTCGCCGTGCGCAAACTTGCGCGCCGCGGCCGTCATCTCGTCGAGAGGCTCCGAGAGCTTCTTGGATATCACGAGGCTCATGACCAGCGCAAGCGAGAGCACGGCCAGCGCGACCGCCAGGAACACCCACAGGAAGGCCTCCCAGGCGCCTATGATGGTCGAGCGCGTCGAGCTTACGAATATATATCCCACTTCGCTGCTTTCCGAGATGGGTATGGCGTATACGTAGCGCTGGGTCGGGAAAAGCCCGCCCAGGTCGGACACCGTTTCCAGCTCTCCGGCGGCCCTGAGCTGCTGCATATACGCCCCGTCCACCTGCTTCCAGACGTGCGGGCAGGCGCCCGGGTCGTCGGAGCAGGACAGGATGACCCCGTCCGGGTTCGTAACGAAGAAGTCGTTGTGCGACATGAGCGCCGCGCCGCTGAGCGTAATTCTGGTGGACCAGCTCGGCAGCTCTCCCGTGCTGGCCGTACCCAGTATACGCGTAACCGTGTCCGCATTTTCCTTCATGTCGCTGCGGTGCGAATCTATTATGAAATTCTGGCCGAGGAAAAACAGCGCCAGGCCGACGATGAGGAAGCTCAGCAGCACCATCATCGCCGTGGAAAGGAAGTTGCGAAAATATATGCTTTTCATTTCGCGGCCGCAGCCTCAGGGCTGTCGTTCACCTCGAACTTGTAGCCCACGCCCCAGACCGTCTTGAGCGACCACTGCTCGGAGACGCCCTCGAGCTTTTCACGCAGGCGCTTGATGTGCACGTCCACCGTGCGCGAGTCACCGAAGTAATCGAAGCCCCAGACCTCGTCGAGCAGCTGATTGCGCGTAAAGACGCGGTTGGGCGACGCGGCGAGGTGGTAGAGCAGCTCCATCTCCTTGGGCGGCGTGTCAATCTTCTTCCCGTTCACTATGAGCTCGTAGCTGTCCAGGTTTATGACCAGCTTGTCGTAAACCAGCTTTTTCTCCACGGGCGCGGCGGCCCCGTCGGCGCGGCGCATTACGGCGTGAATACGGGCGATGAGCTCCTTCACCTCGAAGGGCTTTGTCACATAGTCGTCCGCGCCCATCTCGAGGCCCGTGACCTTGTCGTAGGTTTCGCCCTTGGCGGTAAGCATGATTATGGGCACCTGGGAACTGCGGCGAATCTCCTTGCAGACCTGCCAGCCGTCCATGACGGGCAGCATGATGTCCAGCAGTATTACATCCGGCTCAACCTCCCCGGCCGCCCGGAGTCCCGTGCCGCCGTCGGAGGCTATCGTGACCTCAAAGCCGTCCTTCTCCAGATACAGCCTGAGCAGCTCCGCAATATTCTTGTCGTCTTCTATTACCAAAGCTTTTTTATTCATGGTATACCTCCCAAATCCAATCGCTCGCAGTCTACCCGAATTATAGCTTTTCCCGCCCTGTGGTGAGTTAAAATTTTGTGAATTAACGCTTGAAAACCCTCTGCCTGCGCCGTATACTGAGATATAATAACGCACAGGGGGCGATATAATGCGCGATGTTTTCCAGGAGGCTGCGCTTAAGCATCTGAGGCTGAAAAACCGGCTTGTGCGCTCAGCCACGCAGGACCCTTTCGGCGCCGCGGACGGTTCTGTAACCGCCGGGCAGCTGGAGCTGTACCGCAGCATCTCGGCCGGCGGCACGGGCATGGTGATAAGCGGCCACGTCTGCGTCTCCCCGGAGGGGCGCGCCTCGCAGGCGCAAAACTGCTTTTATGACGACAGCTTTATCCCCGGCCAGCGGGCCGTCGCCTCGGTCCTGCGCGAAAACGGCAGCATTTCGGTGCTGCAGATAAGTCACGCAGGCGGCAGCGTCGCGCCCTGGCCCGGCCACGACGCCGGACTCATAGGGCCGTCGGATGGGGTCTACGTCAAAGGCGGCGGCGCCGTCCGCGCCATGGACGAAGAGGACATGGAGCGCGTCAGGCGGGACTTCGCCGCGGCCGCGCGACGCGCCGCAGCCGCCGGCTTCGACGCCGTCCAGCTCCATCTGGCGCACAACTATCTGCTGAGCGAGTTCCTGAACCCGTGCGTCAACAGGCGCACGGACAGCTACGGCGCGGACGCCGAGGGCCGTTTCCGCTTTCCCGGCGAGGTGCTCTCCGCCGTGCGCGGGGCCGTGGGCCCGGATTACCCCGTGTTCGTAAAGATAAACTGCAACTGCGAGGAGAATGACGGGGCCTTCGCGGAGGATTTCATGTACTACATGCGCGAGCTCGACAAATTCGGGCTTGAGGGTATAGAGATAAGCGGCTTCGACTTTACGCCGCTGGGCCGCGCGGGGCGGCGCAATTACTACCTTCAGCGCGCCTCGCAGGCCGCCGCCGCAATCTCTACGCCTGTCTTTGCGGTGGGCGGCATACGGACCCGCGAGGACATGCGCCGCGCTCTCGGCGCCGGCATGGAGCTGGTCTCCGTAAGCAGGCCCTTTATCTGCGAACCCGATCTCTGCGCGAAGCTGGCCGCGGACGAGGACTACTCCCCGAAGTGTACAAGCTGCAGCAAGTGCTTCTACCTGTACGGCCGAGAGGGACGCCGCTGCATATTCCATCCGCTGCCGGAACAAAAAAGCTGAAAAAGCGCTGAGCCCGGACCCGCATGAAAGCGGGTCCGGGCAAAATTTATTTTTTGCGCTTCTTGCCGAAGATTCCGGCTGGTTCGTCCGCCGTCTCGCCCATGGCGCGGGCAAAGGCCCGGAGCGCCTCCTTCTGGGCGCCGCTGAGGCCCTTGGGCACCTCGACGTTGACGGTGACATACTGGTCGCCGCGGCCGCTGCCGCGCAGATAGGGTATGCCCTTGCCGCGCAGGCGGAAGACCGTCCCGCTCTGCGTGCCCTCTGGTATCGTCAGCTTGACGGGGCCGTCTATTGTGTCCACCTGCAGGTCCGCGCCCAGCGCGGCCTGGGTGAAGCTCACGTTGACGGCGCTGAGCACGCTCGAGCCGTCGCGCTCGAGCTTGTCGCTCTCGCGCACTGCGACGGTGACCAGCAGGTCGCCCGCCGGGCCGCCGTTCGCGCCGGCGTTTCCCTGGCCCTTGAGAGAGATGGTCTGGCCGTCGTCTATGCCGGCGGGTATGTTGACCGTTATCTTCTTGTTGCGGCGCACCGCTCCCTTGCCGCGGCAGGTCGGGCAGGGCTGGTGGATTATCTTGCCGCTGCCGCCGCAGCGCTGGCAGGGGCCGGTGCTCTGCACCATGCCGAAGGGGGTGCGCTTCGTCGTGCGGACGGTGCCCGTGCCCTTGCAGTCGGGGCAGGTCTCCGCCGTCGTCCCGGCCGCGCAGCCGCTGCCGCGGCAGTCGGGGCACTCCTCGACGCGGCCGACGCTTATCTCCTTCTTGCAGCCGAAGGCGGCCTCCTCGAAGGTGAGCGTCACGCCGACGCGGACGCTCTCGCCGCGGCGCGGGCCGTTGGCCTGGCGCCCGGCGCCGCCGCCGAAGCCGAAGATGTCGCCGAGGTCGCCGAATATATCTCCAAAGCCGCCGAAGCC
>CALXGL010000026.1 GCA_944387825.1 uncultured Oscillospiraceae bacterium
AGAACTCAAGGCCGGTAACGGCCTCGATACGCCTCACGCCGCTCGCCACGGAGAACTCGCTCTCAATGCGGAAGGGGCCGACCTTCGCGGTGTTGTCCACGTGGGTACCGCCGCACAGCTCGCTGGAGAAATCGCCCATGCTGACGACGCGGACGCTCTCGCCGTACTTCTCGCCGAAGAGGGCCTGCGCGCCCTTCGCGCGGGCGGCCTCGAGGCCCATGACCTCGGTGCTGACGGCGTCGCCCTTGAGTATCTCGCGGTTCACTATGCGCGCCACCTCCAGCAGCTCCTCGCCCGTCATGGCGGAGAAGTGCGTGAAGTCGAAGCGCAGGCGGTCCGGCTCGACCAGGCTGCCCGCCTGGTGGACGTGGTCGCCCAGCACCCGGCGCAGCGCGGCGTGGAGAAGGTGCGTGGCGGAGTGCGCGCGCATTATCGCGCGGCGGCGGTCCTCGTCTACACTGGCTGTGACGGCGTCGCCCATGCGCAGGCTGCCGTGCAGCATCTTGCCGCTGTGCAGGTACTTCCCGCCCTTGGTCTTTTGGACGTCGGCGACGGCGAACTCCGCGCCGTCCGGGCCGGTGATTACGCCGTGGTCGGCGACCTGGCCGCCCATTTCGGCGTAGAAGGGCGTCCTGTCGAGGACTATACTGCCCTCGGTGCCCTCTCCCAGCTCGCCCGCGAGCTCGCCGGCGGCTATCACGGCCTCGACCGTACCGGTATCGCTCAGCGTATCGTAGCCTGTGAAGACGGTGGGCTCGCCCTCGAGGCCAAGGTCGAGGCCGCTCCAGCCGCTTATCTCGCCGCGGGCGGCGCGGGCCCTCTCGCGCTGCTCGTTCATGAGCTTATCGAAGGCCTCGGTGTCGGCGGTCATGCCCTCGTCGGCGAGGATGTCCTCCGTGAGGTCGAGGGGGAAGCCGTAGGTGTCGTAGAGGCGGAAGGCGTCAGCGCCGGAGAGCTCGGTCCCGCCCTCAGCCTTGAGCGCGGCTATGTGCTCGTTGAGGATGCGCATGCCGCCGTCTATCGTGCGCGCGAAGCTCTCCTCCTCGGTCTTTATTACGCGGGTGATGAAGCTCTGCTTGTCCACGAGGTCGGGATAGGCCGTGCGGTTCTCGTGTATCACGGTCTCGCAGACCCTGTAGAGGAAGGGCTCGTTGACGCCCAACAGCTTGCCGTGGCGCGCGGCGCGGCGCAGCAGACGGCGCAGGACATAGCCGCGGCCCTCGTTGCTAGGCAGCACGCCGTCGCCTATCAGGAAGGTGGCGCTGCGGATATGGTCGGTGATAACGCGCAGGCTGACGTCGGCCTTCTGGCTCTCACCGTAGTGCGCGCCGGTTATCTCGCTGACCTTGTGGGTGATGTTCATGACGGTGTCAACGTCAAAGAGGCTCGGCACATCCTGGCACACGCAGGCCAGGCGCTCGAGGCCCATGCCGGTGTCTATGTTCTTATGTGCGAGCTCGGTGTAGTGGCCCTTGCCGTCGGAGTTGAACTGGGAAAAGACGTTGTTCCAGACCTCGATGTAGCGGTCACAGTCGCAGCCGACGGTACAGCCGGGCTTTCCGCAGCCGTACTTCTCGCCGCGGTCATAGTAGACCTCGCTGCAGGGGCCGCAGGCGCCCTCGCCGTGCTCCCAGAAGTTGTCCTCGCGGCCGAAGCGGAAGATGCGCTCGGGCGCTATGCCAATCTCGTCGCGCCATATCGCGAAGGCCTCGTCGTCGTCCTCAAAGACGCTCGGGTAGAGGCGGTCGGGGTCGATGCCGACCCAGTCCGGGCTGGTGAGGAACTCCCAGCACCAGGCAATGGCCTCGTGCTTGAAGTAGTCGCCGAAGGAAAAGTTGCCCAGCATCTCAAAAAACGTGCCGTGGCGCGCGGTTTTGCCGATATTGTCGATGTCGCCGGTGCGGACGCACTTCTGGCAGGTGGTAACACGCCTGCGGGGCGGGACCTGCTCGCCGGTGAAGTAGGGCTTGAGCGGGGCCATGCCGGAGTTTATCAGCAGGAGCGAAGGGTCGTTCTGCGGCACGAGGGAAAAGCTCGGCAGGCGCAGATGGCCCTTGGATTCAAAAAAGCTCAGGAACATCTCCCGCAGCTCGTTAAGACCAAAAGGTTTCATATATAAGCCTCCATTTATCTCTAGGTGCATTCGCATTCATTAATAATATACGTTTGAAAGGCGCGTGTCAAGTGCCTAAAAGTGCGCGCCGTCAAGCTTGACAGCGCGCCCGCCCTCTGATATCATAGCGCCGTAAACCGCCGGTTTTTGCCGTTCCGGCGGCTTTTATCATAAGGGGGTCTTGTCATGTTCCGTGAAATGCGCAGAAGCAGGCAGCAGCTCAGCCCGGAAGCCGCGCAGGATATCCTCCGCCGCGGAAGCCACGGCGTTCTGGCGGTCAGCGGAGACGGCGGCTATCCCTATGCCGTGCCGTTGAGCTACGTGTACGCGTCCGGCAGGCTCTACATACACTGTGCAAAATCCGGTCACAAGCTCGACGCCGTGCGGCGCTGCGGCAAAGCCAGCTTCTGCGTAGTGGAGCGGGACGATGTCGTACCCGAGGAGTTCACAACCCGCTATGTCAGCGCCATTGCCTTCGGCAAAGTGCGCGAGCTCAGTGAGGAGGCGGAAATGCGCTCCGCCATCGAGCTGCTGTGCAGGAAATACTGTCCCGGCGTCCCTGCCGGAGACATGCAGGCGGAGATGGAACGCGAGTGGGCCTCGCTGCACATGCTCGCGTTCGAAATAGAGCATCTCACCGGCAAGCAGTCCCGCGAGCTTATAGGCCATTCTTAACTGAACAGCGCAAAGCCCCCGGACGCAATTGTCCGGGGGCTATTGTATCTGCGCTCATTTGAATTTGACCCTCGGGCGGTAGAACTGGAATATAACGGCGTCGTTTTTCTCTTCCGTCTTCCACTCAAGGCTTGTCCAGGCCACCTTCATCGCGCCCAGCGCCTCGCTGAGCTTCACCATAAGGGGCTTGCGGCCAACCTCGTAGGCAATGAAATGCGGGCGGGCGAGGAAGTTCAGCATGCAGCGGCTGAGGATGAAGGCCTGCGCCGCGCCGGTGCTTTTGCGCATGGCGGCGTAGCGCGAGGCGAGCTGGCCGCGCAGCACCTCGGGGGCGTGGAAGCGGAACCAGGCGACGATACGCGGGTCAAAGCTCTCGACGCACCAGGGCCCGGAATAGCTCTGCATCTCCTCGTATACGCGGCGGCAGAGCTCGCGGTTGCGCGCCCCGCGCTTGAGCTCCACAATGAGCGGCGCGCCGTTGGCGGCCTTCAGCGCCTCGGCAAGGGTGGGGACGGTATTGTCCGTGCCGCACAGGCGCAGCGCCCTGAGCTCGGCGAGGCTCATGTCCTCCACGCGGCCCTCCACGCCGCAGACACGCTTTGTGTCGTCGTCGTGGAAGACGACAAGCTCGCCGTCGGCGGTGATGTGGACGTCAAACTCTATCCCGTAGCCAATCCGCGCGGCGTGGGCAAAGGCGGGCAGGGAATTTTCCGGCGTACTCTTGTCGATACGGTGCAGGCCGCGGTGGGCAAAGTTGCGGCCCATGAAGGGCGCTCGCTGCTTGAGGTCCCGCTTGCCCGGCGCGACGAGGAAGGCCGCCGCCGCTGCCGTCCCGGCGAGGACGCCGCCCGCTATGAGGCCGGCCCTGGCCAATCTATTTAAGCTCATAATGAGGCACCTCCTTATCATACAATTCTATTTTACAACGCCGGAGCTGTGTTCGTCAAATCAACTTTCTGTAACAATTACGCATTAACATAGATTTTGGTTGAATCGGGCGTCGAAATGAGGTAGAATTTATTTAATATCACTGTGTTCAGGGGGGAACATATGAAGCTCAACTACAGGAAAACCATTTTCGTCGGCTTTGCCTTTTTCCTGATAACAGCCTTCTGGCAGGCCTACGACACGATAATACCTAAAATACTCACCGACAAGTTCGGCATGAGCCAGAGCCTCTCCGGCGTAATCATGGCGGCGGACAACGTCCTTGCGCTCTTCATGCTGCCGCTCTTCGGCACGCTCTCGGACAAGTGCAGGAGCAGGCGCGGACGCCGCACGCCTTTCATAATCGCGGGCACCGTCTGCGCCGCTGTGCTCTTCGTCGTGCTCAGCTTTGCGGACGATTTGCAGCTGCGCGCGCTCGAGCCGGTCGCCATCGACAACCCCACGGCGCAGGAGACGCTCTGGGACGCGGACTTGACCGCCGCCACCCCCGACGGCGTGGAGTTTGAGGTACAGGAGGAGTTCACGCGCGAGCAATTCGCCGCCATCGAGATGACGGAGCCGGACGGCAGCGCAAACCCTGACTACACAAACTACGTCGTACCGGCGCGCCAGGCCTACGCCGCCGAGGCGACGGCAAACAACCACGGACCGCTCA
>CALXGL010000027.1 GCA_944387825.1 uncultured Oscillospiraceae bacterium
AGCGGCAGTCTGCCTTGTAATTACGTTTTCTATCTTCCTCGCGGCCTTCTATTCGCCCTTGCGGCTGCGCACTCCGGACGACTACATACCCAGCGGAGACCAGTATGGTGAAAATCGCAGCTTAATGCTTTCACTGATACGCGAGATGGAGGCTCTTCCCTGCGAGGAGGTACGCATCCCCGCTTCCGACGGCGTCAGCCTGCGCGCCAGGTACTACCATGTGCGTGACGGAGCGCCGCTGCAGATACAGATGCACGGCTACCGCGGCGCCGCTGTGCGCGACTTCTGCGGCGGGAACAAGCTGGCGCGCGAGCTGGGAATGAACACCCTCGTCATCGATCAGCGCGCGCACGGAAAAAGCGGAGGCAAGGTTATAACCTTCGGGGCGCGAGAGAGATACGACTGCCGGGACTGGGCGCGGTACGCTTTCCTGCGCTTCGGTAAGGATACGCCGATCTACCTTGCCGGAGTGTCCATGGGCGCGGCGACGGTCCTCATGGCGGCGGGGCTTGAGCTGCCGCACACGGTGCGCGGTATAATTGCGGACTGTCCCTATTCATCGGCGGAGGCAATCATCAGAAAAGTTGCCACGAAAGATTTGCACCTGCCCGCCCGTCCGCTTATGCCCTTCGTACGTCTGGCCGCACGTCTTTTCGGCGGCTTCCGCCTGAATGAAGCCAGCGCCGTTGAAGCCGTACGGCGCGCAGATATCCCCGTCCTTCTGATACACGGAGAGGACGATCGCTTTGTCCCCTGCGGGATGTCAAAGGAGATAGCCGCTGCCTGCAAAAGCGAATGTACTCTCGCGACCTTCCCACAGGCCGGCCACGGCCTCAGCTACATTGCAGACGCGCAGCGCTACGCCCGGATTGTAGAGGACTTTGTCTCGCAGACGCTTGGCGAGCCTGCATCCGCATCCTGAACCGTATTTTACCCGAGTATAAAAAAGAGGCCGCTGCGGCCTCTTTTTTGTCTCTATAGTTCCTTTTCAATTTCGCGGCGTATCTCGGTTATCGGCCTCGAGGTCTCGGCGGCTATTCGGGCGAGATCCTCGTATTCGGGCTTGCGCTTCTCTATCCCGTAGCCGCTCGAGCGCTTAACTCTCACCGGGCCGTACGCGGTATTCACAGTCCCGACGCCGCGTATGAGCTTCATACGTTCAGGCGTGTAGATTCGGACGCCCAGCGTGGGGGTGTGCCTGAGTATGAGCCGGGCGAATTCCTCTCGGCGGGCGTAATCGCAAAGGCAGCTCAGAAGCGTACCGGGCCTGCCTTTTTTCATGCCTACGCCGGCCGTGTATACGTCCAGAGCCCCGGCGTTCATCAGCAGCTCCTGCGTGTACGCTATGTCCTCGGCCGTTGCGTCGTCGAGCGTACAGAATATCTCGGCTGTCTCCGGTCCCTCCGGCGCCGCCGCAGCGCATTCAGTGCCCAGGATGGCGCGGACACAGTTGGCGGCCGGAAAATCGCGGCTGCCCATACCGTAGCCAATGCGCTCTATGCTCATGAGAGGCATATTTCCGAACTCTCCGGCCAGGCTGCGCACAAGCGCGGCGCCTGTCGGCGTCGTCATCTCCCCCGCTATGTCGCCCGCAAACGCCGGCACGCCCTCAAGCAGCAGCGCAGTGGCAGGCGCCGGAACCGGCAGCACGCCGTGCGCGCATTTTACCGTCCCGAAGCCGGTGCGCAGCGGCGAGCAGACGACCCTGTCCGGCTTTATAATCTCCATAAGCCAGCTCACACCGACGATGTCGGCCACGGCATCCATGGCCCCGACCTCATGGAAATGCACCTCTCCGGTTTCCACTCCGTGCACCCTGCTTTCAGCCGAAGCTATGGATGCGTACACCTCTGTGGCGCGCGCCCTTGCGCCCTCAGGTATGTCCAGCCCGTTTATGACAGCTGTGATATCGCTCAGAGAGTGGTGGTGATGGTGCGCATGTCCGTGCTCGCCGTGGTGATGGCCTTCGCAGCGGTGCTCCTCCTCGTCCACGCCGCGGACAGTGACGGCCACGTGGCTGCCGGTTATGCCGCACTTCACCGAGCCTGCAAGCTCCGCGTGCACCCCGGGTATGCCGAGGCCGTTGAGCTTTTCCACGAATTCGCAGCGCCGCTCACTGTCCAGCAGCTCCAGCAGCGCCGCCATAAGCATATCGCCCGCAGCGCCCATGCCGCAGTCAAGATACAGTATCCTCATAGTATTCCTCACAGGTGGTTAATCATGCTGGCGAGGTAACCGGCGCCAAAACCGTTATCTATATTTACTACGCTCAGTCCGCTGGCGCAGGAGTTGAGCATGCTCAAAAGCGCGGCGACGCCCCCGAAAGCCGCTCCGTAGCCCACGCTTGTGGGAACGGCTATGACCGGACAGTCGGCAAGTCCGCCTATGACGCTCGGCAAGGCGCCCTCCATGCCCGCCACGGCCACGATGCACCTGGCGGTCATGATGTCCTCGGCGTGGTCCAGGAGACGGTGTATGCCGCTCACTCCGACGTCGTAGAGACGCTTTACATTATTGCCGAGCGCCTGCGCCGTAAGCGCAGCCTCTTCAGCCACGGGTATGTCCGTCGTGCCGCCAGTCGCTACAACTATAGTGCCCTTGCCGTCGGGCTCCGGCAGCGTGCCGATTATGCCGACGCGGGACCGAGGGTCATAATTAAGCTCGTATTCCCTGCTCACATAGTCCGCCGCCTCGCCGGACATGCGCGTGATAAGCACGACGTTCTCTCCGCCGCGTATAAGCGCGCCGGCTATGGCAGAAATCTGCTCCGGAGTTTTTCCGGCGCCGTATATGACCTCCGCCACACCCTGACGCAGCTCCCTGTGCAAATCCACCTTGGCGAAGCCCATGTCCTCAAACGGCTCCAGCTTAAGCTTTACAAGAGCTTCGTCCGCGGAAAGTCTCCCGCTCTCCACCTCTTTGAGTATTTCCAATACAGCCTGCTTTTTCAAACTCCTACCTCCCTCGCAAATCCAATGTAACGCGCCGGAAATACGGCCCCAGCGCCTTGAGTATATCGGCTCTTTCCGCAGCCGCGCGCAGCAGCTCCCCCTCCGGCAGCTCCAGCCTCGCATCTCCCTCCCGGGTGAGCCTGACCCGGAAGTCCCGGTATCCCAGCGCCGTCATGGCCTTTTCCGAGAGCTCCACGCGCTGCAAATCTTCGCCCGTTATGGCATTCCCGGCGGGGATTCGCGTTGCAAGGCAGGCATATGCCGGCTTATCTGCGGTAAACAGGCCCAGCTCACGCGAGAGTTCGCGCACGCGGTCCTTTGTAATGCCGCAAATCCTCAGCGGGCTCAGCACGCCTAGCTCGGATACAGCCTTCATGCCGGGCCTGTCGTCAACGTCGTCGGAGGCGTTCGTGCCGTCGATGACCGCCGGGTATCCGTCGGCCGCGGCCCTGTCGGAAATCAGCGAGAAAATCGCGCGTTTACAGAAATAACAGCGGTCCCGTGGGTTTTCAGCCACCCCCGGCACCGCAAGTATATCGTAATCCAGAACCTTCAGAGCAACGCCCAGGCAGCCGCACAGCCGCCTGGCGTCATCCAGCTCAAACTCCGGCTGAAACGCCGTGCGGACAAAATACGGCTGCACGTCCGCGCCGAGCCCGATGGCCGCGGCAAGCAGATACGCACTGTCCGTGCCCCCGGAGAACCCGAGGGCACAGCGCGGATATCTGGAAAAGAAGTCGTTCAGATGATTCATATTTATCCTCAATACAGGCAGAAGCGGAGTCCGCCGCCCATACACAGCTGCAGCGCGCACAGGCCGAGACAGAGGCCTCCCACATTGCCGGACGCCCGCGGAAAGCCGCTCGTGCGGTTCGTATAGACGGTGCCGCCGTACTGCAGCTCCTGCATGAATTCACGGTACTCCGGATTTCCCGGGTCCATTTCAACCGCTTTTTTGGCGTATTCCATGGCGGTTATCCGGTTTCCAAGGCCGGAATTGGCCACGCCGGCCAGGTAATACCAGCGGGCGTTCCGCTCACGCTGCGGAATCTGCGAAAGCGCGGTGAGCGCCTCCTGAAAGTGTCCGGCGCGTATATAGTTTTCCGCCGCACGTATCTCATTGGGCTCGGAGCTGTCTCCATAGCCTCCGGAATATCCTCCGCCCCACGCCTGCTGCCAGGCGCTCCATGGGTCGTATTCCTGAGAGCCATAGCTGCCGGCACCGTACCCGGAGCGCCTGGCTTCGCCGGACTTTATGGCGTCGTACGCGGCGTTTATCTCGTTCATCTTTTCCGCCGCCGCCTTGTTGCCGGGATTGCGGTCCGGATGATATTTTTTAGCAAGCGTGCGGTACGCTGTTTTTATCTCCTCGTCGGTGGCGTCACGTGAGACGCCGAGAACCTCATATGGGTCACGCTTCACCGGCTTTTTCTCCCTTCTTGCCATGCCTGCGGTCCATTTCGGCGTTATACCTGGTCCAAACGCCGGAATACAGGATATTTCTCAGAATATCCGCGTCGCGTACTATAGGCAGCAGCTCGAACACCTCGGCGCATTCTCCTATCAGCATGGTCAGTGTGGCGCGCAGGCTCTCTTCATCCTTGTCCGCTGCGTATGCCGCCATTGGATTGTAGCGGCAAGCGGCCTTGTCCGCGTCCAGATCAAGCACTGCGTCCATTATATAAATAAATTCGCCCAGCTCCTCGCCGAAGCGGCGCAGCCTCGGCGACCAGACGGCGTCGTCCGGAAAGTATACGAAAAGCTCGCCCATAAGTCTGCCGAAGCAGTGCGCCCCGGCGTCCGGGTCCGGCTCCCCCCTGCGTTCTATCTCCGCGAGAGCGGCCAGCTGCTCTTCTATAAACCCGCATTTTTCCGCATACACGCTCTTTATGCGCTCATATTTTGAGCGCATAATGGCCGCCTCGGCCCACGACAGCAGCTTGCGTTCGTCAATCCAGTCGTCCAGACAGTTCTGATACGCCAGCACAAGGTTCATGTCCGCGGCATAATCCGTTACCGGGCTGGCGCTCCACTTGTGCTCATGTATCGGATGCGCAGCGCAGCGCTCCGTCCCCTCCCTGCTCTCCGGCTCATACATGCTCTCAAGCAGGAGGACCAGAAAGGTCATGTCATATGTCAGCGTAAGCCGTGCAAGCGAGCCGTGGCGGTTTTTTAAAGTGCGGCACAGCCCGCAGTAGCAGCTCTTATATCTCTCAAGCTGTTCCGGAGCGAGGGAATCCGGATTAGCAATAACATATCCGAACATCAGGTGTGCTTTATAAATGAGTTGCCGCACTTCCGGCAGACAACCTTGATTTTTCCCTTGCCCCGCGGCACCCTCAGCAGCGTTCCGCAGGATGGGCAGCGGAAGAACTTGTAGTCCCGCCTCTGCTTCCAGCGTTCGCCGAGGTTGCGGAAATAGGTCCTCATAGAATACGTGCGCTGCATGTAACGCGTATTCTCCGCGCGGCGTTTGGCAGTGTTTCTGGAAAACACCCTGAAATACATGTACACGATTCCAATTACGGCCAGCATCATCAGCACGGAGGACAGCTTGCCGTGCGTAAACACAGACGCGATGAACAGAATGAGCACCGCATACATGATTGCGCGGCTCAGTTGGTCCACCCCGTTGCGTCCAGCCATGAATCTTGCCAGTTTCTCCCGCATGCTATCACCTTTCAACGCCTTTTACGACGCATTATACTCATTGATAAATGATAGCACCGGAAGAACGACTATTTATCAATAATCTGTTAATTTAGTGCTTATTGTCCGTCTTCAGCAGACATCTGAGCGTCGTCCGTGGGTTTATTGACCGGCTTAATGGGTTCGTCGCCCTCGAGGTCGCCCACGAGCAGCTCCAGCAGGTCGTTAAGCGTAACTATACCGGTTACGCCGCCATACTCGTCCAAAACCACGGCCAGCTTCTTTTTGAGCTTGCGCATGCGCTCAAACAGCACGTCGGCCTTTATGCTGTCCGGCACGAAGTACGCCGGCTTTACGCACTCGGCCATGGCCTTTTCCGCGCTGCGCCCGTCCAGAGCGAAGTAATCCTTTATGTCCAGCACGCCGATGACCTTGTCCGTAGTATCCTGGCATATGGGATAGAGAGAGTGGCGGGACGAGAAAATCTCCTTCTCCCACTCCTCGGTACCTTCGTCGGCCCAGAGCACAGCCATCTGCGTCCTGTGCGTGCAGAAGGCCTCGGCGCTCTTGTCGTCAAACTCGAATATATTCTGAATAAGCTCATTTTCCTCTTCGCCGATGCTGCCCTTCTGGCTGCCGGCTATGGCCATCATGCGTATCTCCTCTTCGCTGTACTCGTCCTCTTCACTGTGCGGGTCCACGCCTATCAGGCGCAGCACGCCGTTGACAGAGACGCTCAGCAGGCTGACAATGGGCTTGAAGACCTTGCTGATGCCATAGAGCATGCCGGCCAGCTTGAGAGAGACTCCCTCGGGATTCTTCATGGCCAGGCGCTTGGGCACCAGCTCGCCGAAGATGAGGGTAATATAGGACAGGATAATGGTTACTATAACGACGCCTATGCTCACCAGCGTAGCGCGGCTGATTCCCACGCCGAGAGATATCAGGCCGTCGGCTATCATACCGGCGAAGTTGGTAGCCGCGGCGGCGCTGCCCAGATAGCCGGAGAGCGTAATTGCAATCTGTATCGTAGAGAGAAAGCGTTCCGGCTGTTCGGTAAGCTTTTTGAGCTTGACGGCGGCCTTGTTGCCGTCGGCAATAAGCTGATCCAGCCGCGCGTCCTTTACGGATATGACCGCAATTTCGGCGCAGGCGAAGACCGCGTTGCAGGCGATGAGCACAACCTGAAGTACAAGCTGCCATATTAGTGTCGTGTCCAAGTTTTATAACCTCCTGATAAGTAAAAGCGTGCTTTGGCACAATTTAATTCATACCTGCGGTTTGGATGCGCCTCAGGCGTCACTTTGCCCCAAATAAGCGCAAAAACGCCCGCACCCGGAAAACAGGGGTGCGCGCGTCACAATTCATATTCGGTTTGGTGACAGTTAGATGAGCCGTCGTCCATAATAAGAATCGTTTCTCCTTTTCGCATTATTTAAACACAAGCCGGACCATTTGTCAAGCGCGGCGTCGAGGGCATTTGCGCTTAAAAATGCTTTTGGCGTATTCTCTCGACTCCGGCATGTGTATATGGTATACTTTAATCGGAGGCGATATTATGGAGCTTAGAGTCCTGAGATACTTCCTGGTCGCGGCGCGTGAGGAGAATATAACCCGCGCGGCGCAGCTGCTGCACATAACGCAGCCCACGCTTTCCCGCCAGCTTATGCAGCTGGAGGATGAGCTTGGCGTAAAGCTTTTCAAACGCAGCCGCTACCGTATAATACTCACCGACGACGGCGTTATGCTGCGCCGCAGGGCGCAGGAAATCGTAGAGCTGGCCGACAGGACTGCGCAGGAACTTCGCAGCCGTGACGAGCTTGCCGGCGAGGTGGCCATAGGCTGCGCCGAAACCAATTCCATGAGCTTTCTGTCCAGGCAGATAGCCTCCTTCAGGAAGGCCAATCCTCTGGTAAGCTTCAGCATCTACAGCGCCGCCGCCGATGATATCAAGGAACGTCTTGAAACGGGCCTGCTCGACATCGGGCTTCTCTCTGAGCCCGTCGAGATAGGCAGATACAGCTTTCTGCGCATGCCGCGCGAGGACATATGGGGAGTATTTGTGCGCAGCGACTCTCCTCTGGCCGGCAAAGACTCCGTAACGCCCAGGGATTTGACCGCCCTGCCCCTGCTCATGTCACGCCGGCAGGAGGTAAGGAAAGAGATAGCGGCCTGGTTCGGCGAAGCCTACGACCGCGTTGAAATCGCCGGCAGCTTCAATCTCATCTTGAACGCCGCAAACATGGTTCTCAACGGTGTCGGCGCAGCCCTGGGTTTTTATCTGGCCGATATTTCCGATGAGCTGCGCTTCATACCGCTCAGTCCGGAGCTCCGCACAGGCACGGTGCTTGTGTGGAAAAAGGACAGCGCTCACTCCGCCGCATCGGAAGCCTTTATAAAGCAGCTCAAAAATGTTAAAAAAGCATAATTATACATACATTATAAGCATTTTACATAATTGGCCCGCGGGTATAAAATCAGTTTATTCCAAAACCATATATTCAGGAGGAACGGCCATGGATGAATTCAGCACCATATTCCCGCGCGGCGGCGAAAACGTGGCTTACGCGCAGTATTTTACGGGCAAAAGCTATCTGAACATGCTCTCCACCGAACAGGTGAGCATAGGCAGCGTCACCTTTGAGCCCGGCTGCCGCAATAACTGGCACATCCACCACGCTTCCAGGGGCGGCGGTCAGATACTGCTCGTCACAGGCGGGCGCGGCTGGTATCAGGAGTGGGGCAAGAGCGCTAGGGCGCTGTATCCCGGAGACGTTGTGAACATCCCGCCGGAGGTCAAGCACTGGCATGGCGCGGCAAAAGACAGCTGGTTCGCGCACCTGGCCGTGGAGGTGCCGGGCGAGGATACGTCCAACGAATGGCTCGAGCCGGTTGACGGCGCGCAGTACGACGCTCTGTGAGGTGCGGCATGAAAGATTACTCAGCTACAGACCCCGAATTCGCCGCGATATGCGGGCGCTTTGCCTTTGAAGAAGTTGTAAATGAGCCTGGTCAGGAGCTCGAGCCCGAGACCCGTCATCTGGCGATACTCGCCTCGCTGATTGGCTGCCAGGGCGTTGATGAGTTCAGGCGCGCGCTTATACGCGCGCTCAGCGACGGCTTCAGCCCCGTGAAAGTTAAGGAAACAGTCTATCAGGCCGCGGACTACCTCGGCCTGGGCCGCATGCTGCCCTTTCTGGACGCGGCGAACGAGGTCCTGACGGAGCGCGGCGTTTCGCTGCCGCTCGAGCCCCAGGGCACGACCACGGAGGCCGACCGCCTTGAAAAGGGCGCGGAGGCCCAGGCAAAGATTTTCGGCGCGCACATGCTCGAGGCCTGGAAAAACGGGCACATAAACCGCTGGCTCGCCGCCAACTGCTTCGGCGACTACTACACCCGCGGCGGGCTCGACCTCAGACAGCGCGAGCTCATAACCTTCTGCTTCCTCGCCGCCCAGGGCGGCTGCGAGCCGCAGCTCATAGCCCACGCCAAAGGCAACATGAACGTCGGAAACGACAGGGACTTCCTGCTGCGGGTCATATCCCAGTGTCTGCCGTACATTGGCTATCCGCGCAGCCTGAACGCAATCGCCGCCATCAGCAAAGCGGCGGAGTAATGCGCCCGCTGCAGCGCGCGGCTCAACAGCCAACGAGAGAGGCGCTCCCTTTTGGAAAGGGAGCGCCCCTGCTGTTTTTCCGGCCTCAATAGTTCCGCGGCGGCGTGCTCAAATCCGTAAACAGCCAGACTCCGTCTACCTTGCGCAGCTCTATCCAGTACCGGCAGCCGTCGGCGGAGGGCGTATCTCCGCCCGAGGCGCTCAGGTACTCCACTGTGCAGTAGCAGTCCACGCTCGCCGTATCGCCATTTATCTCAACGCTGCTGAAATCTACGTTCACGCTGTCACTGAGCACCTCCAGGCCGTTCCCGGCCATCAGCTCGCCCATCTCGCGCGAGTAGTCAACGTCTGCGGCCAGCGCGGCGTAATCCGGCGAGCCGGTGTCAAAGAAGATTTCAAAATTCGGCTCCTTCCAGCCCGGGCGGTACTCCAGCTCTGACTTTGTCTCAAGGTAAATCCTCACGCTCTCGCGCACAAGCCGTTCGTCGCCCGCCAGCTCGTCTCCACGCAAACGCTCCAAGTCCGAGAGCAGGGCGCTGACCGCCGGGGAATACTCTCCAGCGTCGGGTGTATCAATCTCCTGCGCAGGCGCAGGGTTCTCGCTTACAGCCGTCAGCGGCTCACCCGGAAGCTCATCCGCGCCCCTGGGACTGCTCCCGCCGCCGGGTCGGTGAGAAAGAATACCGCAAGTGCAATGACCGCGGCAATAGCCACGACTATGAGCCAGAAGGCGGGCTTTCTGTAGTTGAGCACGCCCTTTACACGGCTCTTTACCCCGCTCTCGCCAAAGGCCAGCGGACAGGCCGCGACCCTGCGTGCCGCCGTGCTGCACTTCAGGAGCGCGTCCGAGTACCCGGCGCGTCCGGAGGGCGTGAGCGCTTTTATCACGCGCTCGTCGCAGGCGAACTCTATGTCGCGGCAGAAGAGCACGTAGGCCAGCCACACCAGCGGGTTGAACCAGTGCAGCGAGAGTATTACCCAGCCCAGCGGCTTGGCCCAGGTGTCACGCCGGGCGATGTGCGCCCGCTCGTGCGCCAGCACGTGCTCCGCGTCCTCCGGCGCAAGCCCCATCGGCAGGTATATCCTCGGGCGCAGCACGCCCAGCACAAAGGGCTCGGCGGCGAATTCGCTGCGGTATATGTTGTCCCCCTCGCACACGGCGGTGCTCACGCGGCTGCGCAGGCCCAGCCAGCTGGAAAGCGCCCAGGCCAGCATCGCGGCTATGCCGGCCGCCCAGACCACGGAGGCAATCACCGTCAGAAGATACAGAGGGTTCACGCTCGTCGCCTCCGCGCCGGCGGCAAAAACCTCGCCGAAGGCCGGGTTTACGGCGTTGTCGATAAACTGCAGCCCGGAGTTTATGACAGGCTCCGGGTCGTAGCGCACCGTCTCCGCGCTCAGCACCTCGGCGCTGGGGATAAGACTCAGTGCACTCTTGACGGAAAACGGGCAGACCAGCCGTATACCGGCCACGCACCACAGCAGCGGATTTATCCACTTGGGCGCGCGAGCGAGTACAAGCCGCAGCAGTATCACGGCCAGTATCACCCAGCTCGCCGCAAGGCTCATGTTGAATATCTTCAGGAACAGTTCAGCCATCGTTGAGCCCCCTTCTATAGTCGTCGAGCATGCGCTGAACCTCGTCGAGCTCCGCGCCGCTCAGCTTCTTCCCGCGCGTGAAGGCAGATATGAAGGCGGGCAGCGAGCCGCCGAACTTCTTCTCAACCAGCTCGTCGGCCTCGGCAGTCTGCACTTCGTCGCGGCTCACCAGCGAGCGCACCACGCTGTTCTCGTTGACAAGCACCCCGCGCTCGGACAGGCGCTTTATCACGGTGTAGGTCGTAGTCGGCTTCCACCCCAGCTTTTCCCGGCAAAGCGTCACCAGCTCGCTGCTGCGCACCGGCTCATGCTCCCAGAGGATAAGGCAGAAACGGTATTCACTCTCAAAAACCTTCGGCGTGCTCATAATCGGCCTCCTTCTCTAATGCATTAGAGCTAAGTTAAGTCTAACGTATTAGAGTGGATTTGTCAAGCCCCAAAAAGCAAAAAGCCCGGCCAAAGCCGAGCATCTTACCTTTAACTGTTTACCTGTCACCGTTCGCTCTCGGTCTCGCCGTCGCTGCCGAAGATGAGGTCGTCAACGTCGCTCATGCCTGCGCCTCCTTTTGCCGTTCCTGTTTTAAAGCATAGGCCGGGAAAGTTAAATGCGCCAGCGCGCCGGTGTTAATTCTTGAGCCAATCTGAAGCCTTCCGGCTTTGAAAAACGGACGCCTTCCTTTGCTGCTTGCAAGGGAAGGCGTCCTGCAGATTTAAGCTAAAAGATTATGCGGACGATGCAATCAAATCTTCATGCAGACGTCCCAGGCGCGCCAGATAACGGTGCGCAGGTTGCCGATAGAGACGCAGTCGCCGACGAGGTGGACATTGCGGCCCGGCTTGGCAACCGGGGTGGGCACGAAGCCTATCGCGTTGACGACGTTGTCGGCCTCGACCTCGGTGACGGTGCCGTCCTTGCCCTTTATCACCACGGAGCCGTCCTTAATCTCGCTTATCGTGCTCTCGAGGTAGATGGGCACCTTGTGGAAGACCAGGGCCTCGCGCAGATAGCTGGCGTTGGGCAGCGGGACCGCCGGTGTGGCGATAAGGTCAACGGCGTACTCGACGACCGTCGGGTGCTTGCCGGCGAGGACGAGCTCGAGAGCGGCCTCGCAGCCGGACTGGCCGCCGCCGAAGATGACGACCTTGTCGCCGGTGGGCTTCTTCTCGCGCA
>CALXGL010000028.1 GCA_944387825.1 uncultured Oscillospiraceae bacterium
GCAGGAGCCGACGCAAGTTGTCAACCATGACCGCCGCAACATGGTAGATGTAAAAAGTATCGCTATCTAACCCCAGCAAAGTTTGTTCCGCTCCAGCCGTCGTCAACGTACTCATCCACAATATGCAGGCCGTTTTCTGCTGCGTATTTGCGCAGAATCGTGTGCTGCGTCTCGATGCTCACGCTGTCGCCGTAACTCTCATCGTCGCGGCTGAGGCGCATGTAAAGGGCTGTGTTGTATATTTTTGGCTGTTTCAAATTTACCTCCTTTGTGCGAAACAGCCCGCGCTTATGGTGACATTATACCTCTTGCGCGGGCTGCCTGCAATCACTTATTGGGCCGCGTAGTCTATGACGTTCTCTATGAGCGAACCTATGGGCTTTCCCGTATCCGCGAAGTGCTCGGACACTTTCACGCGCGAGTTCCCGCAGTAGAAGTACGTCTCGCCGTCCTCATCCGTGGCATAGAACGCGGTGTTGTCCAGCGTGGGCTTGGGTTCAAGCTCGGATGCCCACTGGTCGAGCAGCTCTTTCGGCGGCGTGTCAGTGTAATCTGTGTAAATAACCTTTTGCCTCCTTGTGAGATTTTAAGGTCGCCTGAGCTGACCTTTGCGTACGCTTGTACGCATGTACGCTTGTTTTAACTCGCTACAAGTTTTTCGCCTCCTCGCAGGGACGTGAAAAGAGCACCCGGCTGTCAAGCTGGGTGCTCTTTGAATTGATAGCTGTTCAGTTTTTGTGATTTCATTGTACCACCGATTTCAAAAACGCGCAAGAGCAAAACTTTTCGCTTCTCGCCGTGACGATTGCGATGGGAGTCTCGCTTTTCACAAGGCCGTGGTAAGGGGTACGCTGAAATAGCGTAGCCCTAAAAATGCGTAACGGATTCAAATTATCCGTACATGCGTACAAGCGTACGGGGACGCGCTTTCTGCGGAAAGCGTAATAACCCACTATGGCACTTTCAGCCTAAAGGCTGCAAAGTGCCGTGGGCTCTCCGAGGGTCATCGGCGCAAGCTGCATGGCTCAGCCATTCCGCTGCGCCTCCTCTCCCCAAAAAGTCCGAAGCCTTTTTGGGGAATATATGAGGTTTTGCGCTCATTCGCTGCGTACGTACGTACGCAGCGAATCGCCCTTAAACTCATATATATGAGTAAGTCTAAAATACGGCAACAACCTCAAATTATCTGTACGATGCGTACGATGTGTACGCGTGAAGCTGTTGTTGCAGGCCTTTTGCAGTGCGGCTTCGTACACTTCGTACGCATCGTACGCTCCATATCAGTTTTATGTGCCGAGCAGCATTTGACAGCCGAAAGGCAGCCGTGACGGAAAACCAAAGTGCCCAGCAGGCGCGCCGCTTAAAAACTGACCAGCTACAAAGCCGGGCAGTTTTGAGTTTTGTTGGGTTTGGGGTGTAGACCCCAACAAGTTTTTTGCGAGTGGCCGGCCACTCGCCCCACTTGCAAGCGTATCCGCCTGTATTTCTGGAAACGGGACACGCTGCGCAGATTCACGCTTGGCGTATGCGATTACCCGAATGGCGCACTTCTATACATGGTTCCCATGTATGTGCGAGAACATCCCGGATGCTAAGAGCATCCGGGATGTTTGCGTCGCTGTGGCTCCGGGCGGGAGAAAGCTCGCTAAGCAATCGCCGCCTGAATAGCCTTTTTGAGCAGATTCATGTACTCTGGGTAGCTGGTATTTTGATAGTGCAGCAATTTCTGGGACAGCTCCGTGTCATAATAGTCGGAGTATACCGGCTTGTCCGGGTACTCCGTGCAGTCCTCCGGTACGTCTAGCGCCTCCAGATACGGCCGCACGAAGTCCTCGCCCTTCATCTGCCAGGATTTTCCCCCTGAAATTATCAGCACGCGGTTGTTGCACTCGTCGCTGCCCGCGGCGTTGACGAGCGCGGTTACTACGTCGCTGCGATATACGAACTCCATCCGCTGCTCCGGTGTGAACGGCCACAGCGGGGGGTCGGCCAGCGCCGCCACCATGACGGCGCCCACGCGCATTACGGTGTAATTTACACCCGAAGCAAAGATGATGTCCTCGGCCTCAGCCTTGGACCGTGAGTATACGGAGTTGGGATTTCTCGGGGTATCCGCCGTAACGGGGCCGCTGCCGGATGTGGTGTCGCCGTAAACCGCAACTGTGGAGGAGAAGATTATCCTCGCGCCACGCCCTGCAGTCTTGATTGCGTCTACCAGGTTTTTGGTGCCGTCAACATTTACGCTCATGGCCAGCTCCGGCTTCATCTCCGACATGGGCGGCAGTATGCCCGCCAGGTGGATTACTATATCGCTGCCGGCGACGGAGCTCATTACGCAGTCCCGGTCGGTTATGTCGCCGCGTATCACCTTGACGCCCATCTCTTCCAGGCCGTCGAAGTTTGCGCGCGGAACGTCGAAAGCGGTGACCGAGAACCCGCCGGCGGAGAGCTTTTCGCAGAGCTCGCGTCCAACGCTGCCGGCCCCGCCGGTTATAAGCACATTTTTCATTTTTTCCTCCTGTAAATCAATCCTGTGTGCGCACGTGGCCGCTCTTAATCCAGTATCTGCAGAAGAGATAGAGCAATACTATCGCCGCGATGTCGCATATTGCGACTAGGGGAGATATGGTCCTAACGGAGAGCGCAAAGTTTCCGAGAGACACCACGAAGGAAATTCCGCACACTACTTTAAATACTGACTTCTGCCTGCCCGTCGCAAATATTTCCGGCTGTTTCCTGGGAATGTTCAGAAACGCCGTCGCTGCCAGCATGAGCTGCAGCGCGCCAATCAGCGCTATGTTGCGCACTATGTCCTCAACCGAGACGCCGAGCAGGACGACTACGCAGATTATAACTGTCACAAATATGTACACGGGGTAATTTCTGCCCTTGCTGTTCGTGCGCGTAAATATTTTCGGCAGCCAGCCGTCCCGCGCGGAAGTGCTCATCTGGGCGACCGGAGTCTGTATTCCTCCGATATAGCTTGTAAAGATGCACATTATCGGCCCCAATACTACGAACAGCACGGCCATAGCCGGGCTCATGATTTCCTGCGCGACGCTCGTAAGCGGCTTGTTCGCAACTTCCGAAATCGGAAGAATGTTCGCGTCTACTATTGTCAGACCAATCCACATGGACATTATGCATACACAGCCCACGGCTGCCGCTACGGGTATGGTTTTCTTCGGGTTTTTCGCGACGGGACCGTAGTATATAACCCATATATAACCCATCGTCTGCCCGATTATCAGCGGAACGCCCTCAAGGACGCCGCCGATACCCTTCTCGGCGTAAATCTCATCGTTGAAGTCGAATATGTTCGTCCCGTTCTGAATTATGACGCGCGCGCCCAGTACGATGAAAGCCACAAGGCCGATTAACAAAGCTATCGTGCACACGGTCTGTATCTTGTCGTAAAAGCGTATGTCGCAGCACAAGAGCACGCAGACCAGTATGGCGAGCGCTATGGTTATGGCCTTTGTATACGGGGCGAGAGACGGCACTATTGACACGATATAGTTGACGATTGACAGCGCGAACGTTGTGTAGGCCACCGTATATATCGTGTTAGAGTAGGCGTCCATCGCCGCGAGCGGCGGCGACATAGCCCGCTTAATCATAGAGTAGCTGCCTCCGTTGAAAACCGTCAGCCTGGACAGCATCCAGTATGGCAGGGCCATAATGGCGCCGAGCAGCACACATATGGTAACGGAGAGCACGGCCCCCTTACCGGCTACGCCTATCACCACGCCAATATAGGCGACGATTGCAACGCCCAGCCCGCTCCCCACGCTGGTAAAAATCAGCCCGCCGAGGCCGAGCTGCCGCCCGTTGTTTTCCATGTTTCACACCCCTTTCGTCCGGGTCACTCATCGTCCTCGATGAGTATGTCTTTTATCTTCCCAACCGGGCGCCTGTGAAGCTCGTCCATGGGCACCCTCGGCTCGTCCCGGGCCGGTACACCCTCGGGGTCGAAATTGGAGCGGCGTATCAAGTCCCTGTACACCCATCCTATCGGGTTGGCCGTAGAGTAGTTGTGGTGCCAGGCGGTGACCTCCGCCGTGGACAGCGGCTCTGACTCAATCAGTATGTATTCGCTGGAGCCCAGGCCGTTGTAAACGCCTGCGTTGATTTGTGACCACTGGCTGACTTTGGCGAAGCTTGAGCAGTTGGTGTAGCGCTCGGTGTTCGGCTCGCTCAGGCCAAACTCCTCGGCTTTTGAGCCGGGCACGGCCTATAGGGCCTCCGAGGCCTCCAGGCAGGCCATGTCCACGGCCACCGGGTCGCGGGAAACAAAAGTGCCTATATTCGGCACCATGGGTCTGTCGTGAAAGTTGGTGCAGTCACAGGCGGGAGTGATGTCAAAGGCGTAGTTCACGAACATGAACTTGTCCCTGTCTATTTTGTTTATGATGCCGGAAGCCGAGTCGGCAATTGCGATTGGCGTCGTCTGCGGGTGGTCGGGTGGGAAATTAAACATGCCGCTGAAGAAGGCGCTCATAAAGCAGGCCGAGCACTCACGGCAGCGGTCGTTGTGCTTTACAAGCTTGCCGTCCACCAGTTCCAGCGCGTCGAAGGCGCAGCCCTTTATCATCGCGTCAATCATATTCGGGTGCGGGTATTGCAGCATGTATTGCACGGCCTCCTGGTTGACAGTGGCGGCCTTGATGCCGTACTTGGGGTGGTTTACAAAGTGCGTAACACATTTCCCCCTGGAGGATGCCATGCCGATTCCGACGTTTTTGATTGCCCCGCCGAACACCCCCTGCTGATGCCCCTTAAAGTGGCTGACAACTATTACCGCGTCCAGCCGCAGCATCTGGCTGGACACAAAGGTGTGGTTGAGGTATATGCCGTTCGGGACCTCGCATTTTACTCCCTCGACTTCCATCACGCCGTCCGGCAGCCATATTGGGCAGCCCATTGTCTGCTCGTTTATGCCGTGCCTGGACATGGTACGCCGGTGGGTTATGCTGTCCGTGCGTCCGGTACCGTTGCCGTTGAGGTTCAGGTTCGTCTCGACAATCACCGGATATCCGCCGAGCCGCTGCACCTCCTCCACTATGGCCTTTATCCAGTGCGGGCGCAGGTTCAGGCTGTTACCGTATTCACCGGTGTGGATTTTTATTCCGACCGTGTCGCCTTTCTGGAACAAGTCCTTAATCCCGGCGTCGCGCAAAAGCTTTACGGCCTTGAAAGGCGTGCTCTCGCCGCCGTTTGTGGCGCGGTCATCCATGAAGTAGACTTTAGACGCCATTTTTAATCACTCCCGTAGATTTTATGGGTAAAACACCCGTTACTTTCCGGCTTCTTCGTCGTCCTTTATGCTGATAACGCCAACTTTGCCGGTAGGCTTGCTGTTGAGCTTCTCAACGCTCAGCCTGGGTTCTGCGACTGCCGGATCGCCCTCCAGCTTGAAGTTGGTTTTGCGAATCAGGTCGCGGTAGACATAGCTGACAGGCTTGTTCGCGCCATAGGGCACCCATGTGGAAGTCTCGGCGGCGCTTATGGGTTCCGATTCCACCAGGACGTACTCGCTCGAGCCTATGCCGTTGTACACGCCGGCGTTAATCTGCGCCCACTGGCTGACCTTGGCCCAGCTTGAAATGTTGGTGAAGCGCTCCGTATTCGGCTCGCAGAGGCCGGGCACGTCTGCGGCGGACCCGGCAATGGCGGAGTAGGACTCACATGCCTCTATGCAGGCCATATCTATTGCGACGGGGTCGCGCGATACGAAGGTGCCGATGTTCGGAACTATCGGCCTGTCGTGGAAGGGGTTGCAGTCGCAGGCGGGAGTGATATCAAAGGCGTAGTTGACAAAAATGAAGTTCTCCTTGCCGAGCTTGTTCATGATGCCGGCGCAGGAGTCGGCAATTGCGGTCGGGGTCGCCATGCGCACCTCGGGCGCGTAAGTGCGCAGCCCGGAGAACATCGTGGTGTAGAAGCAGGACGTGCAGCTCCGGCACTGCTCGCTGTGAAACACGAGCTCGCCGTCCTTAATCTCATAGCAGTCGAAGGGACAGGCCTTGATAATAGCGTCTATATAGGCGGGGTTGTTCTCAATCATCTTGCGGGAAACTTCGGCGTTAATCGGGGTGGCCTTGATTCCGTACTTGGGGTGGTTTGCAAAGTGGGTGCAGGCCTTGCCGTGGCCGGAGGCCATGCCTATGCCGATGTTTTTGATGGCCCCGCCTATCGTGCCCTCGTTGTGGCCCTTAAAGTGGCTCACTACTATAATCTTGTCCAGCCTGGTCATCTGAGTAGAGACGTAGGTGTAGTTCAGGAACACGCCGTGCGGCACCTCACACTTTACTCCCTCGAGGTCCATGACCCCGTCCGGCAGCCAGATGGGGCAGCCCATGGTCTCCTCATTGAAGCCGTGACGGGACGCGACGGTCTTGTGGACTATGCTGTCGGCGCGCGGGCTGCCGAAGCCGTTGATTCCGGTGTTGGTTTCCACTATGACGGGGTATCCGCCAAGGCGCTTTACCTCGTCAACTATGGCGACAATCCAGTGCGGGCGCAGGTTCAGGCTGTTGCCGAAGTTACCGGTGTGGATTTTGATTCCCACGGTGTCGCCCTTCTTCACCATGTCGCGCAGTCCGGCGTCGCGAAGCAGCTTTACGGCCTTTATAGGGGTGCTCTCCGGGAGGCTGCCGGCGTGGTCGTCCATAAAATATACTTTGGAAGGCATAGTGTTTCTCCTCTCAGTCAGGTAATAATCGAAACTTTGAACGACAGTTCCTTGCCCAGCTCCGCTGCGGCGGAGGCAAACTCCGCGGCTTTGGCGTCCGCTTCGGGCGTGGTCACGGCGTCCCTCATGGCCTGCGCCGTGTCCAGGACGTGTTTGGCTTTGCCGGCACCCTCTTTGGTGCGGAGCCAGACCTTACCGCGGCTCTTTTTTGTCCAGTTGTAGGCTTCGTTCACGCTTGATTTGAAGGCCTCGGGGTCCCGGCCGGCGTACCCGGCTGCGGAGAGGTCCTCCAGCGACGCGTGAGCGCCCTTGGCGATTTGAAATGCGTCCTCAATAAATACGCGCCCGTCGATTATTTCTTCGTTCATCTGTATCACCTCGTTATTCGTTTCCTGCAGCGGCGCACTTCAGCAGCCCCGCTTTCAATTCCCCGGCGTCCGGCAGGCGTTCTCCAATCAGGACTATGACCGTACGGCGCTCTTCGTCCTCTCCCCAGAGCTTGTCTGTCTTGGAGTGGAAGCTCGTGCGCACTGACTGGAACTCGTAGCGGTAATCGGAGCCGGCTATGTTGAAAAAGCCTTTGCCGCGCAGCAGCTTGAGTCCGTTTTCCTTGAACAGCCCGCTTATCCATTCGTTTGTTTTGCTGATATCCAGCGGCTCATCAACGGTGAGCGTTATCGTCTGAATTTCGTCCATTCCGCTCTCCTTAGTCTCGTGCAGCCGTCTGAGCTGCTCGTATATATCCGCGTTCAGGACCTCATTTAGATTGACGTGCCCGAACTGCGTGCGTATGACCTTGGCAAACGGGTTGATTTCCCGCAGCATTGCCTCCAGGCGGTCGAGTTTCTGCGGGTCAGCGACGTCGGTTTTGTTTATCACCAGCACGTCGGCATAGGCCGTCTGCTCCCGAGCCACATGGTATTCCTCCAGATTCAAATCCCCGAACTCTCCGTCAACTACGACGATGCAGCTCCCGACCTGGTAGTGCTCGCGAATTTCGGGCAGCATGAATAGCTGAACAAGTCCCTCTGCGCGCTCTGCGCCGCTCGCCTCGATGAGCAGGTGGTCGAAGGGGTGACGCCCGGAGACGTCATAGAGCGTCTGGAGGTAGGTCATAAGCATTGACTGCGGGTCCTCGTGCAGCGACACGCCCAAAAAGACGTGCACTCGCTCCCTGTCCATGTCTATTAGCCGGTCGTCGATTGAAGCGATGCCGTACTCACGGACTATTATATCTATTTTCTTGTCGAACGGCTGCGACAGGACGTCGTTTACCAGCGTGGTTTTGCCGGCGCCCAGGAATCCCGCGATGATATTGACGGTCTTTTTTCCAACGGGCGGAGTAAAGCTCCAGTCCCCGATGCTGCTGCATGGCGCGCAGCGGCAGTTGCGCCCGTGCCTTGTTAGCGTGTTCATGCTGCCCCTCTTTTCTCAGATGCTCCTGGCGACTTCGTACGCGTCCCAAACGGCGGAGTGTATGTTCGCCACGCTGCGCCCGTCGCCGATTTCATAAACTTCTATCCCTTCGCCGTAGAGCTCGCTGGCCATGGAGGGCTCGGGCCGGAGTCCGACGCTCATAACCACGGTGTCGGCCTCAAGGCAGCGGCTCTCTCCGTCGCTGCCGGTAACCAGCGCGCCGGAGTCGTTGATTGCGTCCAGCTTGGTGCCTGTAAGTACTGTAACCCCGTACTTTTCCATAAGGAGGTTGAGGGCCATGACGTTCTGCGGCGGAGTGGCCGGGCCGGAGGAGAGTATCTTTCCGGACATCTCCACAACGGTCACGCGCTTTCCGTGCCCGGCCAGGTCTACGGCAAGCTCGCAGCCGGTCAGGCCGCCGCCGACTACAACGACGGTTTCTCCCACGGGAGCCTTGCCGAGAATCGCGTCGGTGCAGCAAACGCTCTTTGCGCTGTCGATGCCGGGGATTGACCTTGGCATTACCGGCTTCGCGCCGACGGCAAGCACGACGGCGTCGGGCCTTATCTCACGCACAAGTTCGGCGGTGACGGCGCAGCCCGTGTGCACGTCTACGCCGAGGCGGGCCAGCTCGCCCTGATACCAGTGGTTGAGCGCCTTGATTTCCGCCTTGAAGGAGTGGGTGCCGGCGGGGATAAGGTTTCCGCCGAGCGTGTCCTCGCGCTCGTAGAGCGACACCTTGTGGCCGCGCAGAGTGGCGGTGCGGGCAAACTCCATGCCGGCGGCTCCTCCGCCGACAACCATGATTTTTTTCGGGTTCATTGCTTTGGTAAGGCCGTATGTCAGCTCCCTGGCCGCCTGAGGATTTACGGCGCAGCAGCCGTTTAGGAAGCAGCCCATGTTGCAGGACAGGCAGGGACGGATGAGTTCCGGCTCGCCCATCATCACCTTTTTGGGGAACTCCGGGTCGGCCATCGCTGCGCGGGAATATACGACGGCGTCGGTCATGCCCTCGGCGATTGCGCGCTCGCTCAAATCGGGGTCGTTAAGCCTGCCTATGGCCATGACGGGGATGTTTACGTGCTTTTTGAGCTCGGCGGAGAGCTTTAGCACATCCTCGCGCGGGACGTAGCTGGGCGGCAGAGCGCGGTAGAAGGAGTCGTAAATACCGGAATTGACGGTCAGCGCGTCGTAGCCGTAGCTCTCCAGCAGTTTGGCAATCTCTATGGCCTCCTCGAGGGTGCGCCCGGCCTCACCCTCTCCGTCCCAGGTCGGCTGGTACAGGCCCTTGATGTAGCTCTTCATACCCATTTTGATGGTTACAGGGAAGTCCGCCCCGCACTCGGCCTTGATTCCCTCCACTATTTCCTTGCAGACGCGTATGCGGTTTTCAAGGCTCCCGCCATACTGGTCGTTGCGGTGGTTGGTGATGCTCATGGCGAACTCGTCGATGAGATAGCCCCAGTGCATGGCGTGGACCTCTATGCCGTCATAGCCGCAGCCCTTCAGGAACTTGGCCGTCTTTATAACCCACTGGATTTTCTGCTGAATTTCCTCGACGGTCAGCTCGCGCGCGGTCTTGGACGGGTCGAAGTAGTACGGCAGCTCACTGGGCGCGGCACAGCCGATTACGTTGCGCCCTATGCCCATGGTTACCTGGCAAAACAGCTTGCAGCCGTAGCGGTGGATGCGGTCTATCATCTTAGCGACCGAGCGCGTGAAGAGCGCCGGGTTGTTCCACGGGCAGAGCAGGCCGATGTTTTTCTCCACGGCCATATCCGCCCAAACCGCCTGCTGGGTTATCAGCCCGAAGCCGCTGCGCGCGCGCTCAATGAAGTAATTTGCGCCCTCCGCGGTCATCTCGCCGTTGGGCCCGACCTGGGCGAGGGTGGCGGCACCCATGCACATCCTGTTTTTTATATTTAGCTTGCCTATCTTGAATGGCTTTAGCAACTCTGTATACTTAGTCATTTTTTCTCTCCTTATTTCTCTCTTGCGGATTTATTTCTTTATGTACTTAATCTTGCCGGTCGCCAGGAACAGGAATATGGCCATGAGGACGAGGCCGGCGGCGTAAATCATGAAAGTGGAGCGGTAGGTGCCGGTCAGGTCAAAGCCCACGTTGATGAGCGGGTTGCCGATTGCCATACCGGCGACCATGCCGGTGTAAAAGAAGCTCTGAATCTTGCCGAACTCCTTCGCGCCGAACTTTTCGCGCACCATGCAGCCGAGGGGGACCTGAAGGACGGTGTAGCCCACGCCGAGCAGGGCGGCGATGACGTAGAGCATGGTGGCGCTGATATGCTCCATACTCAGCAGCACATCGCTGGCGAAGATGAGCACGACCATAATCAGCATGACGGGGCGGCACTTGAACTTGTCTATGATGCCGCCGATAAAGAAGGTCAGCACCATATTTATGCTGTATATCAGAGATACGGCGGAGGCGGCGTTGTCCACAAGCCCCAGGTCGGTTGCGTAGGCCGCGATGATTGTAATCGGCGGGTATATGAGTATGCCGCTCAGGAAAGTGTAGGCGACGCCGAAGTAGAAATTGCGGGTCTTGCGGGCCTCAAGCAGGGTCATACCCGGCAGCTCGGCGGCTTCGTCCTCATCCTTGGCCTGCACGACCTCTTTGCCGTCGTCAAAGAGCAGGGCGTCCTTCGGGCCGGGCTTGAACTTTACGACGAAGGCGGCGAAGATTGCGACAACCACGCTCATGATTGCCCAGCAGAGATAAACGTTTTTCCAGCCGATTGCGTTAATCCAGCTCTGCACCAGCGGGCTGAAAATCGTTCCGCCGAGCCCGCCCATTGCGGTGGCTATACCCATCAGCAGGCCGTTGTTTTTCTTTGCCCAGGTGGAGCATATGATGTTGACGACCATCATTGTGGCCCAAGAGGTAACAAGCGCGCGGATTATCTTGCTGACGTAAATAATCACGATGCCGATTTGCGGGAAGCATCCGGCCAGATACATCATGAACAGCTCGACGGCGGACAGAGAAGCGCCGATGACGAACATCTTTTTCTGCCCCAGCTTGTTGAGGAACACTACGAAAAACGCGCTGAAAATGGCGTTGGAAATGCCGGTTACGGATGTGGCTCCGCTGTACAGCGTTCTGGAAATTCCCAGGTCCTCTGTGATGGGAACAAGGAACAGGCTCAGAGTGTTGCTCAGCAAGCCCTGGTAATACAGCATGTCAAACATGGCGAATATTACCATTATCCAAGCCATTTTGGTGCTCTTTGTTTTGACTCGGGTAGACATTATTTCTTTCTCCCTTTCTCTTGTATTTCCGGCATATTTCGGTTTGCATCGCCGGTCCTTGACACATACTGAGTATAATTGCTTGATAAGTAATTATCAATTTCCAATGTTTCCGCGCCGTTTTTACACTTAGAGCGCAGTGTTAATATAGCGAAACCTAAGTGTGAAATCGTTTGTAGCGCCCGCACAAATTTATTGCTTCAAATTTGACATTTCCCGAGCTTTGTTTTATTATCTAGTGTAATGTACAAAACTCATGGATTGACGTGGAGGAGCCGAGCTTATGAGCAGCCCAAACCAAATATTTGCCGACGTGCTGGTTGACTTGACGTCAAAGAAGCCGTTTGAAAAGATTTCTGTCAGCGAGATTGTCTCTCTGTCCGGCCTCACGCGCCCAACTTTCTACAAATATTTTTCAGACAAATATGATTTGGCGCTGTGGATTTTTGAACAGCATGTGCAATCGGCCCGCAGGGACATGCGAATAAACCACGACTTCATAGCGCTCAACCGAAGTGTGCTGACGATAATGAAGCAGTATTCGGACTTCTACAAGAGCCTGTTTCGGGATACCGACTCGCAAAACTCGTTTATAAAGCAGTTCCACAGCAACTGCCTCTCTGGCACCAAGAATTATATTGGCGCCATGGGCCTTTCGCCGGAGACAATAGCGGTGTACGAGGTCTGGACGACAGGCACGGACGCGCTGATTGCCCGCTGGGCCTCCAACGGGATGAAAGAGAGCATAGACTATCTTATCGACATTTTTATCCGTTCCATGCCGGAGGAGCTGAAGAGGGTGTACTTTAACAGGCAGGACCTCGTCTCGTCATAAACGAATCGGAGGAACTGGATGGGCAAGGCATAAGGGAAAGCCTGGTATCCGGTAAAGTGGAGCGCATGGAAAGCAGTGTATAATATCAGCCCGGCGGGCAGGTCAAAACTCTTACCTGCCCGCTGGGCTGTTAAATCCCAAGCGCGGGCTGCGTATCTTTAACTATGTGAGAGATTCTGCTCCCACTTGCTCACGGTCTGGCGGACTACGTTCAGCTTCAGGGCGAGCTCCTGCTGCGACAGGCCCTTTGCCTTTCTTACTGCTCTGATGTTTTCACTCAGCATGGGCGGATAGCCTCCTTTCGTCTCCGCCATTGTACAGAGCTTCGCCCGCCGCCGCAAGCAACGGATATTAACATTCGGCGGCGCAAATCCCGCCTTGCAATTTTACCGGCGATATGCTATAATTTACCTGTAAGCAGCCGAAATTATTAAGCAACAAGCACAAGCGAAAGGAGACGGGCATGAAACGACCGGGAATCGGGATTTATAGGAAAATTGCGGCCGCGGCGCTCGCTGCTGCGCTGTGCCTTTCGGGATGTTCGTCCGAACCGGTATCCCAGCCGGAAACAAGCGTGCCGCCCGACCAGAGCGAACGGATAGAAGAGCTGGAAGCGCAGCTTGCCGCGGCGGAAGAGGAACTGGAACGCGCCGCAAATCAGGGCAGGTTCGGCGAATATGCCTATTATACGATGGAACGTATTGAACCGGAGTTCAGCCAGGCCATAGTCAACTGCGAGGAAGGCGTGCTGACGTCTCCTGTTGAGCTGGGCCTCAAGTGCGGGCACAGGATGGTAAACGAGTACGCAGAGGTTGTGGCAAAGTGCAGAATAGCCGCCAACGCCGAGCTAATAGACCCTCCGGAGGAATGGCTGCTCATACA
>CALXGL010000029.1 GCA_944387825.1 uncultured Oscillospiraceae bacterium
TCAGGGTTCCGCTGTGCATAGTCTCCGGCGACGCCGCCGCGCTCGAGGCCGCGCTGAGGGCCTACCAGGGCCGCGCGATATACTCCGGCCCGCTCGCCGACGACGCGCTCGTCCCGCTCGCGGAGAAGTACGGGCTGATAATCTGAGTGCAAAGCCTTTTTTGCGTCTTGTAAAACGCGATTTGCTTGCAAGGGCCCTGCCTTTACCCTATAATCGTGGATAAAAGGAGGGCCTTTTATGTCTGACTTCGCGAGGAATATAAAGCGCCGCCGCTCGGAGCTGGGCCTGTCGCAGGAGCAGCTGGCCGAAAAGCTGGCCGTGACGCGCCAGACGGTGTCGAACTGGGAGCGCGCCGCGGCGTTCCCCGACCTGCCCACTCTGGAGCGCATCGCCGCGGCGCTGGACGCCGAGCCCGCCGGGCTCATCTATACGGGGCGAAAATCCCCGTCGAACGCCGCTGACAAAGTCCTGTACGTGCTTGCGGTCGTGTTTTTGTATCTCGTACTGCTGTTTTTGGCCGGGCTCGCGGTCACATGGGCCATTGGAGAACTGGGCTTTTTCGATAACAATACGTCGGTAGCCGATGGCTTCATCCTCGCCGGCCTCATACTGCTCGTGGGCTTCACGGCCGCAATATCGCGCCGCGAATAAAAGCGCGGCAAACGCAAATACTGCCCGCATGAGAACAAAATGGGCAGTATTTTTAATATTCTGCGCCTACGTGCTGGCGCTTGCGGCGCTGGCCGTCCCTGCCGGGGCCGCAGCCGAACGCATAGAGCTGCCGGCGCTCATGTACCACCACATAAGCCCCGACCCGGCGCGCAGCGGCGCATATGTCATAACCCCGGCCGAGCTGGAGGCCGATTTGCGCTGGCTGCGGGACAACGGCTATGAGTCTGTCGGCATATGCGAGCTTGTCGATTGGGAAAAAGGCGGAGAGCTGCCGGAAAAGCCGGTGCTTATAACCTTCGACGACGCGCAGGAGAGCTTCCGCGTCTACGCCCTGCCGCTGCTTGAGAAGTACGGCATGCGCGCGGTTGTCGCCGTTGTGGGCGCTTTTGCCGACGAGTACAGCGCGAACGGCGATACCAATCCGGCCTATGCCTACATGTCCTGGGATGCCATTGCGCAAATCGCCGCGTCAGGCCGCGTAGAGATTGCCTCTCATACGCAGAATATGCACTCCGTCGGGGAGGGCCGTGACGGCTGCCGCATAAGGCCCGGCGAAAGCGGGACGGAATACGCCGCGGCGCTGAATGCCGACCTTGCCGAGGTCGAGGCGTCAATAGAACGCGCCGCCGGCAGCGCGCCTGCCGTCTTTGCCTATCCCTACGGCTTCACCTGCCCCGAGGCCGAGCGCGTACTGGCGGACCGCGGCTACGCCGCAGCCCTGACCTGCAGCGAGCGCGTCAATATTCTTACGCGCGAACCCGGCGAGCTGCTGCGCCTGGCAAGGTTCAACCGCGCCTCCGGCACACCCCCGCCCCTTTGGTAAAATGGACGAGAACTATCCGATGACGCGTTCTTTTGAGTTTGTCAAAAGAACGCGTCATCGGGTAGTTTTTTGCTTTAGAATAACTGCCGCATGGGGTGGCTTGACAGGGGGCGGTGGCTATAATATAATTTCTAATTTGGAGGGGATTGTTATGTACGTGCTCGGAATCGGCGCTGCGAACGTGGATATACACGGCATGTCGCGCGCCGCGATAGTTATGCGCGACTCCAACCCGGGGCATCTGAGCACCAGCGCGGGCGGAGTCACACGCAACGTCATGGAAAACCTCGCGCGTATGGGCATGGACTCGCGGATGGTCAGCGCCCTGGGCGACGACCTCTTCGGCGAGCTGGTCCGCAGCGAGAGCGCCGCGGCTGGGCTCGACATGTCCGAGTGCATAACGCTGCCCGGCGTCACAAGCAGCGCCTATGTCTCCATACTTGACGAGCGCGCGGACATGCTCGTGGCCATGTCGGACATGCGCGTGCTCGAACACGTCACGCCCGAGCTGGTCCGCTCGAAGCGCGGACTTATCCTCGGCGCGGCGGCGGTGGTCTGCGACCCCTGCCTGCCCTTTGAGACGCTCGAGTCCATCCTTGACACCGCCGGAAACGTGCCCGTCTGCCTGGACCCGGTGAGCACCGCCTACGCCCACCGTGCGGCTCCGCTCGCGGGCCGCTTCTACGCGCTCAAGCCCAACAGCCTGGAGCTTGGAATTCTCGCCGGAATGGAGATCGACAGCGACGAGAGCATGGAGCGCGCCGCCGCCTCGCTCATTGAGCGCGGCACGAAATGCGTCGCCGTCAGCCTGGGCGAGCGTGGCTGCTACTACGCCGACGCCGGCGGGAACCGCTTTTACCGCGCGCTGCGTCCCGTGAGCGAAATGAAGAACGCCACAGGCGCGGGCGACGCCTTCCTCGCCGGGCTTGTCTACGGTTTCGCAAATGGCATGAGCCCGGAAGGCGCCGTGGACTGCGCTCTGGCCGCAGGTCATATCGCCGTAGAAAGCGATTTTACCATAAGCCGCGAGATGAGCGCCGAGGCGCTGAGAAACGTGATTGAAAAATACAGCGAATAATTAAAAGGAGCGAACGTCATGACCAACCTGCAGAAATATCTGGATATACAGCCCGAAATCAAAGCCGCGCTCGACGCCGGGAAGCCCGTCGTCGCGCTGGAGAGCACCATACTCAGCCACGGCATGCCCTACCCCGAGAACCTCGGCTTTGCCGCGCAGGTCGAGCAGGTTGTGCGCGAAAACGGCGCCGTGCCCGCGACGATGGCCATCATCGGCGGCAAGCTCAAGGTCGGCCTCGACAAGGAGGCCCTCGCCGTCATGTGCGAGGCGCACGACGTCGGCAAGGTCTCCCGCCGCGACGTGCCCGTCTACATCGCGAGCGGCCGTACCGGCGCGACCACCGTCGCCACAACCATGCTCATGGCCGAGATGGCCGGTATCCGCGTCTTTGCCACCGGCGGCATAGGCGGCGTCCACCGCGGCGGCGAGGTCACGATGGACATCAGCGCCGACCTCCAGGAGCTCGCGCACACCTCCGTCGCCGTCGTCTGCGCCGGCGCGAAGCAGATTCTCGACATCGGCCGCACGCTCGAGTATCTCGAGACCATGGGCGTGCCCGTCCTCGGCATGGGCACGGACGAGTTCCCCGCCTTCTACTGCCGCGAAAGCGGGCACAAGCTCGACTACGCCTGCGCCGATCCCGCCGAGGCCGCGGCCATACTCCGCGCCAAGTGGGAACTGGGCCTCGCCGGCGGCGTGCTTATCGCGAACCCCATACCCGAGGCGTACGGCCTCGACTTCAACGAGATGGAGAAGGTTATCGAGACCGCCCTCGCCGCGGCCGACGAGGCCGGAGTCCACGGCAAGGACATAACGCCCTTCCTCCTCGCCAAGGTCAAGGACCTCACCGGCGGCGAGAGCCTCGCGAGCAACATTCAGCTCGCGCTCAACAACGCAAGAATCGCCGCGCAGATTGCCGTCAAGTTCTGCGAGGGCTGAGGCCGCCTGAAAAGGCCGCCGCGGCCTTCCGGACCGTTTTCGCCCGGGCCTCCCAAAGGGGGCCCGGGCTTTTTCTGCGCCGGGCGGCGCTCCTTTCAATCGTCGAGGCGGCTCAGATGCGACGCGGAGACCTCAAAGGCGACCTTTTCAACCGGCACGCCGTCTATGATTTGTGTGTGCGGCCGGCTCTGTATCCGGCCCGTCAGGCTCCGGCGGTCGCCGACGCCGAGGCGGGAATATTCCCTGGCCCGGCGGCCCCAGGAGATGCAGGGCAGGTAATCCGAGCGGCCGCAGCGGCGGTTTACGGCCAGCATGAGATCGCAAATCTCCCTGCCGCGCGGGGTGAAGCGCAGATTCGGCGCCTTGCAGAGCGTCCCGGAAAGCTCAACGGAGTTCAGGTCCTCTCCGTCCGAGAGAAACAGCTCCTTTGCAAAGACCGTTATGACCAGCTTCGCGCCCACGCCGCTCCGGTTATTGAAGCTGCGCAGCTCGCCGGAGACGTATATGCGGCCGGCCTCGAACACCTCCGCGCTCCTGAGCAGGCTTTCGCGCGCGATTACGTTTATAGTGTCGGCCGTGCCCGAGAGGCGGCGGGCCTCAATGGGGAAAACATAGAAATTCTCCTCCCGGCTCCGGTGCGAAAAGGCGGGCGCCGCGGCCAGGGTGCCGCGCAGCACGGCCCGGTTCCTTGTGTTAGACTCGTCCACTGGCAGTTCCTCCGTAAAGTTTCTCCCCGGGTGATGTTAAACCATATTCACCGCCGCGCTTGTATATTCCGCGGACGTATAGTATAATGAGCACATCAAACTGCAAGGAGTTGCGCTTTATGGAGCTTAACGAAATACTTTCCCGCTGTGACCACACCCTGCTTGCCGTCGGCGCGACGAGCGAAGAGATAAAGGCCCTCTGCGACGAGGCCATTGAATACGGCTGCGCCAGCGTCTGCATCCCGCCCTGCCACGTCAGGGGCGCGAAGGCCTACGTCGGCGAACAGATGAAGATTTGCACCGTCATAGGCTTTCCCAACGGCTACTGCACCGCCGAGGCCAAGGCCTTTGAGGCCGCCGACGCCGTCAAAAACGGCGCGGACGAGATAGATATGGTCGCCAACATAGCCATGGCCAAGGACGGCTACTGGGAAGGCGTGCTTGAGGACATGAAGGCCGTGCGCCGCGCGACCGAGGGCAAGGTGCTCAAGGTCATAATCGAGTGCTGCCTGCTCACGGAGGAGGAAAAGCTCAGGATGTGCGAGTGCGTCACCGCCGCGGGCGCGGACTATATCAAGACCAGCACCGGCTTCTCCACCGGCGGGGCCACGCGCGAGGACGTCGCGCTGCTGCGCGCCAACGTCGGAAGCGAGGTCAAGGTCAAGGCCGCCGGCGGCATCAAGAGCATTCAGGACGCCGAGGACTTCATCGCCCTGGGCGCGGACCGGCTCGGCACCAGCCGCCTCGTGAAGCTGGCGAAGGCCATGGAAGAGGAAAAATGAGCGGCTTCAATGACTTCAACAATCCCAACAACTTCAACCGCCGGCGGCGCGTGACATACCGGCCCAGCCGGGCGCAGGCGGGCATCGGCCTCGCGGGCGGAGCGCTCTTCGTGGTGCTCGGCGTCACCGTCGCGATACCCAACTTCGGCCTCTTCGGCATCATCTGGACGCTCTTCGCCCTGGGCATCACCGTCTACAACGGCTATATGGCCTTCGGGAAGAAGTACATCGGCCCCGAGATAAACATAGAGGACGGGGGCGCGCCGAAGCCCGCGCCCGAGGGCCCCTCCGACGCCGAGACGCGCCTCACCCAACTCGCCGCCCTGCACGCCAAGGGCCTCATAACCGACGAGGAATACGAGGAAAAACGCCGGGAGATATTGGACGAGATATAAAAAGGGCGCAAAACTGTAGGTTTGTCAATGATGTGTTACACATTAGGGAAAGTGAATAAGACCTGTTTAGGAGAGCGCCAAGAGAGA
>CALXGL010000030.1 GCA_944387825.1 uncultured Oscillospiraceae bacterium
GGACGCGCGCAGGGTCGAGCCAATGGCTCGACGAGAACACACCCGCCCGGCTTCCAAAAAATGGGAGAAGCTTGGAAAGACCGTGCGGCCTCCTCCGTGTGGGATTTTTTCCCCACGGGGAACTAGGGATGCTGGATGTCTCGGAGATAACTTCGGACGACGGCAAAAATCCGTTTGAGGCTCTGATAGCCTCGAGAGCATGAACGAAAGGAGGCGGCGCTATGCCAGGGCCGCGGCAGCCGCTCGCCGTGATCGCGGCGAACGGGCGAAAACATCTCAGTCAGCGGGAGATAGCCGAGCGGTCGGCCGTCGAGGTCACTGCGGTGGCCGACGGCCCGGTGCCGCCTCCGAGCTGGCTCACAAAGGTGAAGCTCCGCCGGGAATTCGAGCGCATCGAGAAGCGCCTGCGCGAGCTGAAGATCTTCGATGTGCTCGACGCCGACACGCTGGCCATGTTCCTCGCGGCCCGCGATGAATATGTCGCCGCCCGACGCCAGGCCGACAAGGCCCTGCGCGAAAAGAACGTCGAGGCGGCCGACGAGTGGAGCAGGGTGCAGGACAGGTATTTCAAACAGGCGCGCGCCTGCGCAAGCGACCTCGGACTCACCGTGACGAGCCGCTGCCGCCTGACCGTCCCGGAAAAGCCGCAGCAGGCCGAGGACAATCCGTTCGTGCAGATGTTGGAGGCGCGCCGTGCCTGAGATGCTCACTCTAGCCGACGGCATCCGCGTCCCCGTCCCTGCTGACGGCGAAAACCTGCGCTACGACCAGGAAGCCGTCGACTGGGTGCTGCGTTTTTTCTCCATGCTGGTGTTCGGCCAAAACGAGTGGGCCGGCAAGAAGTTTGAACTCCTGCCGTGGGAGCGGGATGCCATCCGGCAGTTTTACGGCATACAGGTACAGGATGACGACGGCCGCTGGGTGCGATACCGCCGCTTCCTCTACGAGGAGATCCCCAAGAAAAACGGCAAGAGCGAATTCGCCGCCGGCCTCGGGCTCTACCACCTGCTCATGGACGGCGAAAAGCTGCCGCATGTGGCTGTGTTCGCCGCCGACAAGACCAACGCGGATATCATCTACAAGGCGGCAAAGTACATGGTCGAGCACACGGCTCTCAGCCAGCCGGCGCACGACCCCATAGCATGGTGCCGCGACAGCGTGCGCGAGATACGCACGCGCTTCGGCGGCGTGCTCAAGGTCTACTCCGCCGACGCCGAGAATAAGCACGGATACAGCTTCTCGGCCATCATAATCGACGAGCTGCACGCCCAGCCGAACCGCCGCCTGTGGGACACTCTGACCGAGGGCTCCAACGCGGCGCGGCGCCAGCAGACAGTTATCGTGCTCACAACCGCCGGCAACGACCCCGACCGCAAGAGCATCGCCTGGGAGATACACGAGAAATGCAGGCGTATCCTCGCATGGAGGGCGGGCAAGCCGGAACGTGAGCTCGACACGGACGACTCCCAGTGGCTGCCGATAATGTACGGCGTGAGCGTCCTCACGGGCGACGACCCCGACAGGATAGCCGAGATCGACATATGGGACGAAGAGCTGTGGAAACAGTGCAACCCGTCATACGGCGTGACGCTCTCGCCGCGCCGCTTCCGCGCCGACGCGCGCAGCGCAAGGCAGAGCGACGCCGCCGAGCGCAATTTCCGCTGGCTGCGCCTCAATCAGTGGGTATCCACCAAGTCGGTCGGCTGGGTGCCGCTCACGATCTACGACAAGACGCAGTGGAACCGGCCGGAGTGGCAGGCCATGAGCGTCATCGAGCGGCGCAGGGCGGCCCGCGAATATCTGCGCGGCAAGAAGTGCTACGGCGGACTCGACCTCTCGAAGAGCACAGACCTCACATCATTCGTTCTTGTCTTTCCGCCGCAGGACGGCCTCGATACCTGGGTGACACTCTTTTGGGCGTGGGTGCCGCTGGAAGATCTCGCCGAGCGCGAAAAGCGCGACGGCGTGCCATACGGCGATTGGATACGCGCTCAATTTATCGAGGGCTGTCCGGGCGATATCATCGACTACTCCGCTGTCGAGAGTACCATCCGAGCCGCTGCTGAAGATTTTGACCTCGCCGCGCTCGGGCTCGACCCCGCCATGAGCTGGACGCTGAGCCAGCGCCTGATGGAACCGGACGACGGCTACGCGGGGCTCGAGGTCATCGAGATCAGCCAGACCATGCTCGGCATGTCGCCGGCGACGAAAAAGCTGGAACTCATGCTCCGCAAGCACGAGATGCTGCACGAGCACAACACCTGTGCCCGCTGGAACCTCGGCAATGTCCGATGCATAACCGACACCAATGAGAACATCAAGCCGACCAAGAAGCAGTCGACGGGGCGCATCGATATCATCGTGGCTTGGATCATCGCCATAGCCACGGCCATGATCAAGATGCCCCAGGGGCCGGATATCAACGAGCATGTGCTCGACGAGTCGTGGCACCTGTAAAGGAGGAGCCTATGAAGCAGAAAATCAAGAGAGTCCTGAGCGCATTGGCGCTGTATATCGACGACATGCTGCTCATCGCGGCCGGCGCGTGTTTTACGCTCTCCGCATATGAGTCGGCAGGCCGGGCGGCCGCGCTGGCGGCGGCCGGCGCGTGTCTTGCGGTATATGCGCTGCTCATCGCCAGGTCCCGGCGAGGGGGTGCAGGCCGATGATATTGAGCAAGGCCGTGGCGCCGCGCGCTCAGGAGTCTGAGCGTGACCAGGCGGCAGAGAGCTTTGACAAGATACTGCGCGAGCTGTTCCTGCGCGGTGAAGATATCCCGAGCGGCCGGAGCGCGGCCGAGCAGCTGAGTCCCGTAGCCGCTGCGCACCGCATACTCACCAACGCCTTTGCGATGATCCCGTTCGGCGTTTACCGCAAAGTGGGCGGCGAGCGGCAGAGCGTGGACGACGAGACGCTGGGCCGCCTCCTGCGCATACAGCCGAGTCCGGGCGTGACTCCGTTCGTGCTCGGCAAGGTGCTGATGTCCAACGCTTTCTGGCACGGCTTCGGCGCCGTGTGGAACCGGCGCGACAGCGCGGGGCATCTCATAGAGCGGATACCCCTGCCGACAGACTGCTGCAGCATCGTCAAGGATGCCGAGGGCGGTGTGTACTGGTATCAGTACAACGTCGACGGATTCAGCCGCATATTTGCCGCGCGAGAGCTGAGCATCCTGTTTTTCGAGACCTACAACGGCGTTTGGGGCCGCGGGATGCTGGACCTCGCGCGCGAGACCGTGGCGGCCGACGCGCTCGCCCAGCGCTACGGGCGGAAGTTTTACCAGAACGGAGCGCGCATCTCCGGCATCGTCGAGGTGGACACCGACGCCTCGCCCGATACCAAGACAAAGGTCAAACGTGAGTTTGCCCGCTATGCCAGCGACGACGCGTTCAAAATTGCCGTCCTGGACCACGGTATGAAATACACGCCGCTGGGGCTCAGCCAGTCGGACGCGCAGTTCATCGAGAGCCGCACGTTCAGCGTGGAGGAGATAGCGCGTTTTACCGGCATCCCCAAGCACATGCTACAGACCGGCAAAGAGAGCTATGACTCCAACTCCCAGCAGCGCGTGAACTATGTCACCGACACCCTGCTCCCGTTTGTCGCGCAGTGGGAGCAGCAGAACGGCCTCAAGCTGCTCTCGCGGCAGCAGAGGTCACAGGGCTGGTACATACACGGCAATGTATCCGTCCTCCTGCGCGGCGACGACCTGACGCGCTCGCAGTTTTACGAGCGCATGATACGCAACAGCATCTACAACCCCGACGAGTGCCGTGCACTCGAGGAAAAGGCCCCGATCCCCGGAGGACTGGGACAGGAGTTCCTCATAAGCAAAAACTTCGGGTCGCTCAGGTCCGTCGTGAAAGGAGGTGACGACAATGGTTGAAATCCAGCTTCGAGGCGAGCTGTGGGACAATGACTCGGCCGATATCCTGCGCTGGTGGGGCTGGCGCGACATCACGGCTCCGATGGACATACAGTCGGCGCTTACCGCCGCAGCCGGCGACGACGTCACCCTCCTGATCAACTCCCCCGGCGGCGATATGGCAGTCGGCGGTGAGATCCGCTCGATGCTGAGGCGGTACGGAGGCAAAACCACGGCGCTCTTCCAGGGCTTCGGCGCCAGCGCCGCAACGCTCGCGGCAACCGGCTGCGAGCTCATCCAGAGCGAGCCCGGCGCGCTGCTCTGTTATCACAATCCGAGCGGGGCGGCCGAGGGCGACTGGCGCGAGATGCTGCGCAGCGCCGAGGGTCTCGAGAACGCCAGGGACTGCGTCCTCGAAATATACCTCTCGCGCCCCGGCAGCGCCGACCGTGAGAGGCTCTCCGCGCTCATGGAGCGCAATGTGTGGATAACTCCCACGCAGGCAAAGAGCTATGGCCTTATCGACGAGATAGTCGGCGCAGAGGCGGAGGCCGCCGACCCTGCGGCATTCGTGGCCGCTGCCGGCAGCCGAATACGGCTCACGCAGGCCATGCGCGAGCGATATCAGGCCCATGTGGCGGCCGAGCGGGAGCTCTCCGCAGCAAAGGACAAGGCAAACCGCGCCATCGCAAGGCTGAGGGCGCTTGCAAAATTCTGATCCGAAAGGAGACTGTAAAAACATGGATTTTAACGCAAAGATCGAGGAGCTGCGCGCTCAGAAGTCGGCCCTGCTTGCCAAGGCGCAGAGCATGGCCGACGAGGGCAAGCTCGAGGAAGTCGACGCTATAGGCGAGCAGATGGCGGGAATCAACAACTCCATCAAGAGCCTTGAGCGCCTGGCCGCCGAGGCCGGAGAGGAGATCAAGCCCGTCTATGACGGCGCGCTCCATGCCAAACCGCAGGGGCAGCCGAAAGACGGCAAGGAGCAGGAGGCGAGGCCCTTTGCGAGCCTCGGTGAACAGCTCAAGGCCGTGTATAACCTGAGACGCCACGGAGTGCAGGACAAGCGGCTTCAGCAGGTCAACAACGCCGTGCTCGGCAGCAACGAGGGCACCGGCGCCGACGGCGGATTTGCCATACAGTCGGATTTCGCCGGGCTCATCCTCGAGAGCGCTCTCGAGCGCAACAGCCTGCTCCAGCGCTTCGACCGCTACACCGTCAGCGCCAACTCCAACAGCATGCGCTGGGTGGCGGTCGACGAGAGCGACTTGTCGGCCGGCGTGTTCGGCGGCGTGCAGATGTATTGGGCCGCAGAGGGCGGCACCGTGCCCGCCACGCATCCCAAGCTGCGCGAGATAAAGCTCGACCTGGAGAAGATGATGGGCTTTGCCTACTGCACCGACGAGATGCTGGAGGACGCCGTGTTCATGTCCGGCTTCTTCAGCACGGCCTTTGCCCTCGCGGCCGATGAGCTGCTCACCGGCTCGTCCATAGCGGGCGACGGCGTCGGCAAGCCGCTGGGCATGCTCAACAGCCCCGCGCTCATATCCGTGGCAAAGGAGAGCGGGCAGGCCGCCGGCAGCTTCGTCGGCAACAACGCCGTGAAAATGCTCGCCCGGGCGATGCCCAAGAACCGCGAGCGCCTCGTGTGGCTCATGCATCCCGACCTCGAGGAGCAGCTGCCCTCCCTCGCCATCACGAGCGGCGACGGCAGTACCTCCAAATTCCTGTGGGACCCCGAGGGCGGCCTGCGCAATTTCGACACACCGCGCGTGCTCGGCAAGCCGGTCATTTTCGACCAGAACTGCTCCGCCGCCGGCAGCGTCGGCGACGTGATGCTCATAGACCCGTTCCAGTACATCCTGCTCAGCAAAGGCACGATTAAGCAGGATTGGAGCATGCACGTCGAGTTTATGAGCGACCAGATGTGCTTCCGCGTCGTGTTCCGCTGCAACGGCACGCCGAAAGTCAACAAGCCGCTCACCATCAAAAACAGCACCAAGACCCGCAGCCCCTTTGTGGCGCTCGCGGCAAGGACCTGAGAGGAGGCAGACCATGGAGAGGATAGTTGAGACACTTGCAATAAAGACCGTGCTCGCTCCGCAGAGCGTGTCGGCCTCGACCGACACCACCACCGGATACGTCGACGCCTCCGGAGCCGACGAGGTGGACATCATCATTTCCACCGCGGCGCTGGGCGCGGGGAAAGGCGTGACCGCCACGCTGCTCGCCGCCACGGACGCCTCCGGCAGCAATGCCGAGGAAGTGGGCGAGGCCCTCGAGTTCACCGACGCGGCCGGCACCGAGGCGCAGGCCGTGGTCGTCAGCTATAAAGTCGACCCGCAGCGCGGGCGCTATGTCGCCGTTAAGTTCCAGCATGACGCGGCCGCAGCCGTTATCTGCTCGGCTGTGGCGGCCGCCAAAATGACGCACCGTCCCGCGGCGAATGCCTGGACGGCCCTGCTCTGATGGGCGTTCCGGAGGCGCTGCTCGAGTCCGTGGTGGCCTACTGCTCGGCGCAGGACGGCGACGAGGACGATCTCAGAAACATAAACGAGGCCTGGGACGGCGCCGCGGCGTATCTCAAAGGGGCGGGAGTCGCCGCCCCGCAGGAGACTGATGAGCGGTGGCCGCTGTGGTTCGAGGTGATGAAAGGGCTGACGCTCGACGGCTTCGACCAGCGCGGCGCGCAGTTTGAGCAGGGCAAGCTGGCGGACAACCCAAGCTTCCGGCGGAAGCTCAATCAGCTCAAGTTTGCCTCGCTGCCGGATGTGTCCGACTCGGACACGCAGGGAGGGACGGCATGAGCGCTGTGAGCATAGACGCCGGCAGGCTTATTCAGCGGCTGGAGATCCTCGCTCTCACCGAGAGCGCTCCGGGCGTGTGGACGTGGCAGCGCGCCGCCGGAGTCAAGGGGCGGGTGGAGCCATCAAAAACACGCAATCTGTTCTCTGCCGTCGGCATAGGCGCTCGCGGGGTCGAGATCATCATCCGCCGCCGCGCCATCACGCTGCACAACGCCATGGTGTGGACGGATTTCCTCACCGGGCGCCGGCAGCCGCTGTTCCTCACGGATATAGCGCCGCAGGGGCGGCTGCACCTGAAATTGCAGGCGGCCGTCGTGACTCCTGTGACATGTACGGCCGAGCGCACGAGCGCCAGTGTCGGCAGCGGCGGCCGTCCGGTCACGGCGGAGAATGCAAAGCTCACGTTTCCGGGTGTACTCACCGAGAAATATGCCCGCTATGAGCGGGAGGAGACTCACGCCGAGAACGACACATCATATGTCCTTGTGACGCCGAAACCCGTGGAACTCAAGGCCGGAGACCTTGTCACTGTAGGGGACGGGCCGGCAAAGGCCGTGTATAACGTCACTGCCTGCCATGTACTCGACGAGTGGAAGAACGAGTACGAGATAGTCTGGCGCAGGGATGTATAAAAAAGCCGCTCCGGAAACCCGGAGCGGCGAAGATGCCAGTTAATGGAGGCAAAGATGTCGGTTGAAATTGACACCAGCGGGCTGGACAGGCTCGTTGAGAGCTGGGACAGGCTCGTCAAGCAGTTTCCGGAAGAGAAGCGGAAGATGCTCGAGCGCCTCGGCCCCAGGATGCTGGAACTCATCAGGCAGAATATAGGCGGCGGTGGCACCGTCGCCGGCTGGCAGGAGATGTATATGGGCAGCCGGGGCGGATATGTCGCCGTGCGCCCGCGTGCAAAGCAGTACAAGCGCACCAAGGGCGGCAAGGAGTATGCCGTCGGCTATGCCACAAACGCCATAGAGCGCGGACACCGCCATGGCGGCCGGCGTGTGCCGGATCACAAGGGGTATAAGTACAGAGGCCGTATAACTACGCCGGCCGTGTCCGGCAGATGGTTTTACGCCGCTGCCCGCCGTGAGTTGCCGAATATGGCGGAGTCTGAGATACGGCGGCTGCTGGATCTCATCGTCGACGGATTGGAGGGACGCATGTGACTTATCAGGATCTCACGGAGGCCATCGCTGTGCGCCTGTCACAGCTCTGGCCGGGGCGCATGATATACAGGGATTTCTGTCCGGTTAACTTTATGCGCCCGTCGGGCTTTCGCTATGTCACCGACGCGAGCGGGGAAAATGCGAACATTTGGCTCGTGCGATGGTCGTATGAGGCCGAGCTCGCCATCTTCGCCGCCACCGACGACTACGACATCGAGAGCACGGAGGCGCTGCGCTTCGAACAGCTGGCCGTGCTCACGGCGTTCGCCGGCCCGTCGATAGCGGTCGGCGACCGGCATATAGTCCTTACCGTGGACGCCGCATCCCCGGGCCCCGGCGAGGCATATGTCACCTTTTCCGCAAGCTGGCTCGACACGCGGGCCGGATATATCGACGACGACACCGCGCCCGAGTCCGTGAGCGGGGTGCCGCCGATTGAAAATTATAACCTCAACGTATCTGTAAAGGAGTGATTAAATGCCTACCAACATAGGACTGCCGAGCCTGACCATCACATTCCAGGCCGCGGCCAGGGCTGCGGCCAACCGGAGCAAGCGCGGCTATGTCGGCGTGTTCGTGCGCGACGCTCAGGCTCAGGGAGTGCATCAGCTGAGCAGCGCCGCGCTGATACCCTCGGCGCTCGGCGCAGAAAACCAGGCGTATATCGCGAGAGCCTTTACCGGCAGCGACCGCGGCGTGCCCAGTAGGGTGACGGCGGTCGTCATCGCCACCGGGACGACGGACACCACCGCGCTCGAGGCGGGGCTCAAGCTCATCGAGGGCATGTCCCTCGACTATATCGCGCCGCCGCCCGACGTGACGGCAGCGGAAAAAACGCTGCTTGAGACCTGGGTGAAAAACCGCCGCGCAGCCTATTTCACCGAAAAGCTTGTGGAGCCCAATCCGGCAACGCCGCCGGACGACATGGGCATCATTGCTTTTACCGAGACCGACGACGCCATCGAGGAGGGCGACACCACATACACCGCGGCGGAGTATGCGAGCCGAATCGCGGGCGTGCTGGCCGGCATCCCCGCCGGCATGTCGGCCACTTATGCGCAGCTCCCCGAGCTCACGGCGGTGACGCCCAGGGACACGGATGACCTCGAGGACGCCGTAAACGACGGTGAACTGGTGCTCATGCACGACGGGCTCGTGGCCAAGATCGCCCGCGGCGTCAACTCCCTGACAACGGTCCCGGCAAACGGGAGCGCCGACTGGAGCAAGATAAAGATAGTCGAGGGCATGGACCTCATCACCTACTATCTGCGCACGACCATCCAAAACGAGTATGTCGGCCGGTATCCCAACACCTACGACAACAAGCAGGTGCTTGTGACCGCCGTCTCCACGTTCCTGCAGGAGCTGGAGGCGCAGGGCGTGCTCAACCCCGGCGAGAGCTGGTGCGAGATAGACGTCGAGGCACAGGAGCGCTGGATGGCCTCGCAGGGCGTGGACATCTCGTCGATGACCGAGCAGGAGATACGCGAGTATCAGACCGGCAGCTGGGTGTTTATCCGCGCCGGCGGCCGCCTGGTCGACGCAATGGAGGACTTTGCCGTTGCCGTCGACTGCCTGTCGGACCTGCTGGCAGCATAAGGAGGTATACAGATGGCTAGATCTATCGACAGTGCAAAACGTATTATTAATGGTCTGTACGGCGAGGTGTGGGTCGACGGCGAGAAGATCGCCGAGTGCACCGCGTGTCAGGCCAAGGTTGCCAAGAACAAGCAGACAGTGAATTTGTGCGGCCAGTTCATGGACGACACCAAGGTGACGAGCGGCAGCGGCACCGGCAGCCTCACGCTGTACAAGGTAGACAGCGGATTCATCCAGAGGCAGCGCGAGCTGCAGGACGGAGTCGATGTGCGCTGCACCATCATCAGCAAACTGCGCGACCCCGACAGCTATGGCGCCGAGCGCGTGGCGCTATACAACGTGAGCTTTGACGACCTCACCCTGGCCGACTGGCAGGCGGCCACGATGGGCACTGTGACGGCTCCCTTTACCTTCAGCCGCTATGAGCTGCTCGACACGATAGAGGTGCAGTGATGAGCAGGGATATAATAGGCAGCCTGCTCGAGCTGCCAGACTTCGAGCCAGAGCGCGAGCGGGTGCTCCTGCCGCGTCTCGGCATTGAGTTCGAGCTCGCCGAGGTGCCGTATGACAAGCTCGTGCGTATCAGGCGCGAGCGCGACGCGCAGATACATCTCCTGCTCGCGGCCATAGTCAACCATCCTGAGCTCAAGAGCGAGGCATGGTATCACGACCGCATGGGCTGCGCGAGCCCCGCAGACGCGCTCAAGAAGCTCCTGCGCATGGGCGAGGTGGAGAAGCTCTGCCGCGTCATAGACCGCCTCAACGGCTATGCCGCCGGCAGCGTCGTCGAGGCGGCGGACGATGAGCTCGCCGCCGGGGCGCTTAACGCCGCGGTGGAGGAGCTCGAAAAAAACTGACTGAGCGCCCGGATCTGATAGTCGCCCAGCGGCTGCTCCTGGAGCACGGCATAATGCCCGGCGACTACCTCAGACGGCCGCCGGGCGAGCGGATACTCATCCAGGCGCTCATCATAAATCACAAGCGGCGAAAGGACGGTGAGACCTGATGCCGGGACAGAGGACGGACGCAAGCGTAGCCTTCAGCGCGACCGAGAACCTCTCTCAGTCTATTGCGGGCATGAAAAACTCGGTCAACTCGTTCAAGGGCGATGTGACCGGTTTACAGCGTCAGCTTGATACTCTGACAAATACGCGTTTCCAGCTCAAAAACTTTGATCTCAAGCAGGCCCAGCAGGAGCTGCAGCGCACAAAGAGGGCATTTGAGGAGCTTGGCGAGGCCGCAACCGACGCGGAGCGGGAAGCTGCCCGCGCGGATTTCCAGCGGGCAAACCAGAACTATGAAAACGTCCGCTCGCAGCTCAATCTTGTGAGCCGGCAGGCTCGTCAGACAGAGCGGGACCTGCTCGACGCCACCGGCGCCATATCGCGTGCCGAGAACAGGGCGGGGCGCTCCGGAGGGGTGCTCTCGTCGCTCGGCCAGGCGGGTGCGTTTTCGGCCGTCGGAGACATAGCCAGCCAGTGGGCCCGGGTGCTCATCTCATCGTCGGCGGGCTCGACCGAGGGCAGCCTGTTCTCCGGCGCGCTCGGCGGAATGGGCAGCGGCGCTGCCATAGGGTCTATGATAGCACCCGGCGTCGGCACTGCGGCCGGCGCCGCCGTGGGCGGCGTGCTCGGGCTCGTCCAGGGCGGCTCGCAGGTATACGAGGCGCAGAATGAAGCTTTCCGCAGCTACTATCAGCAGCTGTATGAGCAGGGGCAGACGGAGGCTGAGACCAGTCTCAGCTCCGGCAGCGCGACGGCGGCGCAGCGTGAGCTCGACGCCATGGCGTTCAACCGCCTGCTCGGCACGGGCATAGGCGACAGCTATCTGAGCGACCTGCGCACTCTTGCGGCCGACACGCCGCTGGAGTACTCCGATCTCACGACAATGTCGCGCTCGCTGGCCACGGGATTCGGCGACTCTCCGGAGCGCATGCTCGATCTTATGACGGCCATAGGCGACGCCGGCAGCGCCGTCGGCGTGACTGCGGCCGACATGAACGAGATGGCGCGAGCCATGAGCCGCATGAACTCCAGCGGCAAGGCCACGCTCGAATACCTCAATATCCTCCAGGAGCGCGGCGTGAACGTCATCGGCATGCTGGCCGATGAGTACGGCAAGACCCAGGGTGAGATCTACGACATGATCTCACGCGGCCAGATAGACGGCCGTGACGCCGTGGACATCATCCAGCGCGGCATGGAGAGCATGTACGGCGGAGCCATGGAGACGATGGCCGGCACATTCTCCGGCCTCACCTCCACGCTACAGGACGCTATGACAGAGCTCGACAACGCCCGCGGCGAGGGATACAACTCCGAGCGCACGGCGGGCCTGCAGGCGGAGATAGACGCCTACGGCGGCGAACTCGGTGAGGCGATACAGAGCCTCAACCGGATATCCGGAGAAAATCAGGCTTACATGGAAAACCTCTCCGACCAGTATATGCGCGAGGCGCTCTCGGCCGTACTGCTCGGACAGGACACCACGCTGTTCGGAAGCGAACAGCAGGCGGATCTCGCCGCGATGCGGGAGAGCTATCTCGCCGCGAGCGAGGAATACGCAGACGGCAGCCAGGAGGCGGGCATCAAGATGGACAATCTCCGCCGCGAGGCCGAGTCGCTGGCCACGGCGGCCTATGAGAACAGCGAGCAGTATCAGCTGATGCAGGACGCGGAGCTCGACCTTATCGGAGCCATACGCGAGAACACGGCGGCGCTCAACGGCTGGCGCTCGAATTACGCCATGTCGGAAGAGCTGTCAAAGGGGCTGCCGCTGTTTTCAAACTACGACAGTTCCCTATACACGGGCGATGACTTCCGAGACTCGGCCGCGTTCGGCATCCGGAGGGTGCCATATGACAATTATGCGGCTCTCCTGCACGACGGCGAGCGGGTGCTCACGGCGCGGGAGGCCAGGGAGTATGACCGCGGCTCCGGCGGAGTGTCGGTTAATATTTCGGGCACATGGGCGGTCAGCTCGCCGGCCGATGTCGACTCCATTGCGGAGACCATCGTCAAGCGGCTGGAACTGGCGATGAAGGCGGGGGTGAGAAGTTGAAGAGGCTCATAACTCTGCTCGACTCCGCCAGCGGTACTGAGCTTGTGCTCCCGGTGACGCCGGCGGCATATGACTGGGCGCGGCAGGCGGCGATAGAGACCGTGGCCATAGACCAGATAGGCGACGCCAACTTCTTCGGCGGCCGCAGTATGGCGAGCAGCACTCTGCGCGACTGTATTTTCCCGGCGCAGAGCTATCCGTTCCTCTCGCCCGGTGCTTCGACTGATCCTTGGACCTATGTCGAGCGCATAGGCTCGTGGATAGACTCCGGCACCGTGCTCAGGTTTATCGTGAGCGGGACGCCGGTGAACGAGGCCGTGCTCATCGAGGCACTGGCCTATCGTGAGCAGGACGGCACAAACGACCTCTACGCCGACATAACTCTGAGGCAGTACATCAAGCCGGAGACGCCGGTGCTGCCTGCCCAGGCAGAGGCGCAGCCGGGCGGCACCCGCGACGACTCCACCGGCGCCGCACAGACACGCACCTATGAGATCGTGTCTGGCGACACGATGTGGGATATATGCCGCCGGTTTTACGGCGACGGCTCGCTTTGCTGGCGGCTGGCGGCCTACAACGAGATCGCAAACGCCAACATCATATATCCCGGGCAGGTGCTGACGATCCCGCCGGCCGAACAGCTGCCCGCGGAGGCGGCAAAGCCGCGCGGCGCCCAGATAGCGGAGGCGACCGTGGCCGAGCTCGACCTTGACGTCGACATCGATGTCGAGAATATCTGGAAGTTCGTGCTGCCGGCGGCTGCGGGGGTGGCGACATGGCTTATAACCTGATACTCACCGCGCGCGGCGGCGAGCGCTACGGCGCGGCACAGCGCGTGAGCTCGCTCAGCTGGAGCGGCAGCATAAAGCAGGTCTCGCGCGAGCTGGAGGCCGTCCTGGTCACACCGACCGACGGCAGCCTGCCGGAGCTGCCGAGCGCCAACGGCTCGGGGGCGCAGCTCTACATAGACGGGGAGCTGCGCTTCACCGGCGTCGCCGTGAACCGCTCGCGCAGCACCGACGAAAGCACCACCACGATGACGGCGCTCGACCGCGGCTATTACCTGGCCGGCAACGAGGGCTGGTATACGTTTTCCGACGCCGCGCCGGAGCAGGCCGTGGCAGCCCTGTGCGCGGACTTCGGGATCCCTGTCGGGCAGCTGGCGCCGACCGGCGTGCGCGTGGCGCGCAAATTCCCGGGCGTCGCGCTCAGCCAGATAGCCGACACCCTGTACACTCTCGCCGGCGAGCAGAACGGCAGGCGGTATCTCGTCCGCTTCGACGGATCCGGCGCGCTAGAGGTCGTGGAGAAACCTCAGACGGCGGTGCTGGAGATCGCGCCGGGGAAAAACCTGCAGAGCCTGCAGGTGACGGAGGATATCACCGGCCTGTGCAACTCCGTGGCCATATACACGGACACCGGACAGCTGGTGCGCGTTTTGGAGGACGAGGAGAGCATAGAGGCTTTCGGCCGGCTTCAGCGCATCATACAGCAGCGCAGCGGCTCAGACGCCGGAGCTGAGGCCCAGAGCCTGCTCGACGACAACATCCAGCAGCAGACCATCACGGTCAACTGCCTGGGAAATCCAGCGCTCATCACGGGCAACGCCGTGGTCCTGCGTGACAACGCCACCGGGGTGAGCGGGCTGTGCTGGATAGACGCCGACACCCATACCTGGCGCAACGGACAGTATTTTTGCAAACTGACCCTGAATTTCCGCAGCATCGTGCGCGAGGGTTCTGCGGGGAGCGGGGAGTAAAGGAGGAGCTTATCTTGAGCGATATATACGCAAAACTTGCGGGGATGATGGGCGCAGGCTCTGCCTCGAGGCCCATCGCCCCGGGCGGATGGCTGTTCGGCGACGTGCTCGAGGCGGGGCAGGGCGAGCTGCGCATCGCGTGCGGCGGCCTGTCGCTCGGACAGACCGAGCTGCATGTCTCGGCGGATCTGAGCTATACATGGACACTTGACGAGGGACAGGCAAATTTCCTGCGTGCGGGGGACAGGGTGCTGGTGCTCGTGAGCTCCGACATGCAGGACTATTATGTGCTGCAGAAGGCGGTGTTTACATGAGGCAGCTGTTCCCGTTGTTCCAGCAGGCCCAGCCGTCCGGAGCCGGAACGCTGCCGCTGCTGTACGACGTGGCCATGGACTACGAACGGGGCGTGCCGCTGTTTGCGAGCGGCGAGCCGGTGATCGTGTCGGGGCTTGAGGCGGTCAAAAGCTGGGCATGGCGGGCCTTGCAGACGGCGCGCTATCGATACAGCTGTTACAGCTGGGATTACGGCTGCGAGCTGGAGAACCTCGTGGGACAGCCGTACAACCACGACACGAGGCGCAGCGAGGCCGTGCGCTATGTGCGCGAGGCTCTGGAGGTATGTCCATATATCACGGGCGCACAGGCGGCTGTGGAGGGCCTTGAGGGCTCTGAGCTGCACATCAGTGTGCGCATGACGACTGTTTACGGAGGAGGCGAGATCTATGTTTGAGACGATGACGCCGGAGGCTGTCAAAGCGGCCATATTGGGCGCGATACAGCAGAGCGAGGGCCTGTCGTCTATGCCTGGCAGTTTTGCCGACGGCGTCACGGGTCCTGTCAGCGAGGAGATAAGCAAGTGCTATATGGCGCTCGACGCAGTGCCGTCGATGGTGTTCCCCGACGAGAGCAGCGGCGGGTACATAGACCTCGTCGGCAAGCAGTATTTCAACATCACGCGCCGCGCCGGCACGAAGGCATACTGTGATATCTCTTTCACCGGCTCGGCGGGGCTCGTCATACCGCAGGGGACGGTGTTCCTGACGTCGGGAGGCCTGTCGTTTTCGCTCACGGCACAGGTGCAGCTGGGGAGCGCCGGCACGGGCTCCGGACGCCTGGAGGCAGCCGAGACCGGAGCCGTATACAACGTAGACGCCGGGGCGATAGACCGCATGTATGTCAACATTGCCGGGCTGACGTCGTATCACAACGGCGCCGCCTCCGGAGGCACGGACACCGAGAGCGACGCCGCCCTGCTCTCGCGCATACAGGAGCGCGTGCAGCGCCCGCCGACGAGCGGCAACGGCTATCAGTTCCGCCAGTGGGCGCTGGCAGTGCCGGGCGTGGGACAGGCCAAGGTCGTCGAGCTCGCCCAGGGCGCCGGGACCGTAGGGCTCACAATCGCCGACAGCAACTATGAGACGCCGGCCGAGACGATCATCGACGCCGTTGAGGCAGCTGTCGCCTCCGAACGTCCCGTCGGGGCGGCTGTGACCGTGACGGCTGCAGTGGAGCTGACCGTTTCCGTGGCGGCAGCCGTGACGGCCACACAGGGCACGAGCAAAGGAGAGATACAGGCCGAGTTCGAGGCCGCTCTGCGCGAGCACTGCCGCAGCCTGATCGACTCCAAGTTCACGCCCATCTACTACGGTCCGGAGGAGGACGCGCCGTATACTCTCATCTACAACCGTGTGCTGGCGCTGCTCCTCAACATCCAGGGCGTGGAAAACTTCTCGAGCCTCACGCTCAACGGCGGCACAGCCGATGTGACAATCCAGGCGGGGCAGATCCCCGTAATCGGGACGGTGAGCGTCACATGAGCAACCTTGTCTTTCGGCTGCCGATGTACTATCAGCGCAGCGCTCCTGTGAGCGAGCTGGAGCGCGTGCTCGGAGAGGCGGCGGCGCAGCTCATGGCGTCCAAGTCGGACACGCTCGACCAACTGTTCGTTGAGACCGCGACCTGGGGCCTCAGCCTGTGGGAACAGTGGTGCGGCCTTCCGCCGGCTCCGACGCGCCCATACAGCTGGAGAAGGCAGCGCGTGCTCGCCAAACTGCGCGGCCAGGGCACGACCACGGCAGAGATGATCGCCTCGGTCGTCGCCTCGTTCGGCTTCTCTCCTGAGCAGGTGAGCGTCGTCGAGCACCCGCAGGACTACCAGTTCGAGGTCGTGATCTCAGATCTTGCGGCGACGCCGGAGGATGTCGACGGCATCACGGACGCGGTGAATGAGATAAAACCCGCGCATCTTGACTGGTGGTTTACCTACCAGCTGTCGCAGCTTCTCACCCAGGTGCGCGCAGGAGGCGGCTTTTGGCGAATACGGGAGGTAACGCTCCCGGCAATGGAGGGATGACATGTACGGATTTGTTATAACCACCGCGGGAGAGTCGATGCTGGCCCGCGCATCCGCCGGCGAGACTCTGACGATCACCGGGGTGCAGGTCGGAAAGGGCGTTGTCGCGAGCGCCGCGGCGGCCAAAGCGCTCACGGCTCTAGTCGATTTCGTGGCCAACGCCACGAGCTCCGAGCCCGCTGTGTCAGGCAGCCAACTGAGCATGATCGTCGAGTACCGCAACGACCTGGGCGGAGGATTGGATGAGGGCTTTGATCTCAGTGAGTTCGGCATCTTCGCCTCTGTGGGCGACGACTCGGCGGCATTGCTGTACTATGCGAGCCTCGGAGACGCTCCGCAGCCGGTGCAGCCGGAGAGCGCGGGCCTCGATGTCCACCGCTTCCCCGTGGCCGTCGCGGTCACCGGCGAGCTGACGGTAACGCTCGACTATCCCGCCGGCGCTTTTGTCTCGGCGGATGAGCTGGACGGCTATATACCCATCACGCAGAAAGGCGCTGCCGGCGGTGTGGCCAGCCTGGGCAGCGACGGGAAACTCTCACAGGATGAGATACCCGACATCGACTGCGGGGTGTGGGACACCGACCCGGTGGCTGCACATAACGTCACGGCGACTGCCCATGTCAATCTGATGGTGGACGGCAACAACACAGCGGCGGCAGATGACTCCGCCACGCTGGAGGAGCACATGGGCAATCCCATGGCTCATCAAAACCTTATAATCGACGGCAACGCCGGACAATAGACGAAAGGAGCATCACCATGGCAGTTATACGAATCAAGCGCGGCCTCCAGGAGGCAGTGACAAATCTGGTGCTGTCTGAGGGCGAGCTGGCGGTCGCTCTCGACACGGGCAATGTCTATGTCGGCACCACGAGCGGAAATGTGCATATCAACCCCAAGGGCGGCACCGCCGACACGGCGTCCAAGCTGTCCACCCCGCGCGAGTTCTCAGCGAGCGGTGACGCGACTGCGCCGGCTGTCCAGTTCGACGGCACGCAGAACGTGCAGCTCGTGCTCACGCTGGCCAATATCGCGGCGCTGACGCCGGGCACCTACACCAAAGTCACAGTCGACCAGAAAGGCCGCGTGACCGCCGGGCAGACCATTGAGGTCTCCGATCTGCCGAACATACCGAGCAGCAAGGTCACTGGCCTGAGCACGGCGGCGTCTGTCAATACCGGCACGGCACAGGGCAGCGTGCCCGTGGTGCAGGCCGACGGCAAACTGCTTGCCACGCTCATCCCAGACCTCTCCGGCACCTATGTGCCCGTCGGGACGACCATCAACGGCAAGCCTCTGAGCAGCAACGTGAGCCTGACTGCAGACGATGTGGGCGCCATTCCCGCCTCGCAGAAAGGACAGGCAAACGGCGTGGCGGAGCTTGACTCCACCGGAAAGGTACCGGCGGCGCAGCTGCCCGGCTACGTCGACGACGTGGTGGAGTGCTATGTGGTAGGCTCCACAGCCTACGCTGCGGACTGGCTGTCCACTGAGCAGAGCGGCCCGGCCCTCACCCCCGAGAGCGGCAAGATTTATCTGGTCATCTCTGAGGGAGAATTCCAAAACCAGGAATACCGCTGGAGCGGCACGCAGTATGCTCAGATATCCAGCTCCCTGGCACTCGGCGAGACGAGCTCCACCGCCTACCGCGGCGACCGGGGCAAGGCCGCCTATGACCACAGCCAGATCACCCAGGGCAACCCGCACGGCACCACGGCGGCGGATGTGGGCGCGGCCCCGTCCAGCCATACCAGCGTGATGGCGTCTGCCTCGCAGGCCGGGCACATCAAGCCAGGCGCCGGCATGTCTGTCGGCGGAGACGGCACTCTGAGCCTGGACGCCGTGGACGGAGGCACATTCTAACGATAAGGAGGGCTTTACCATGGCGGTAAAAATCCAAATCAAACGGGGGACAAAGGCGGGGCTCCCTACCCTTGCCCCTGGTGAATATGGGCTTGCCACAGACACCAAGGAGCTGTTCGTGGGCACGGCAAGCGGCAACGTCCAAATCGCCACGCTGGGCAGCGACGGGAAGATCCCAGGGGGACAGCTGCCGTCTATGGATTATCTGCCCACGGCGGGCGGCACGATGACCGGCGCCATCGCGATGGGCGGGAAGAAGATAACAGGCCTCGGGGCTCCGACAGCCACGGGTGACGCCGTGAGGAAAGGCTATGTCGACGATAAGATAGCCGCTTTAAGTACAACGCCGTTAAAATTTATACAGAAATATATAACTGCTGGCTCGTTCCAGTTTTCTGTGCCGGAGACCGGAGATTATATAGCGTTGATTATCGGCGGCGGAGGTAGCGGGGGTGTTGAAATTAATACTCGCGTATATGGGCCAACTGGTGGCGGTTCGGGATTCGTTAATTTTTTCAGAGGTAATCTCACGCAAGGACAGCAGATTGCCGTAGTAGTTGGAACCGGTGGCGCAAGTGTTTCTGCATTGAATACGACTTCCGATACAGCAGATGGGAAAGATGGCGGGAGCTCGTCGTTTAATGGCATAGTAGCAGAGGGCGGCAAAGGTGGAAACGCTAATCAAAATTATCGAGAAGCGGCACTTGGTGGGCAACCTGCTCCCTCTCCTCAAGGCTGGTTATATGGAATGCCGGCTTTTGGCGGAGTGCCAGTACCAGCTGGACGATCGGACAGTGCTGCGACTGCTGCTGGGTATATGTTGCCAACAGGGCTTTTCACCGACGAAAATGGGCTACCGGCGACTATGTTGTGCGCGGGCGGAGGTCTGGAGGACGTGTATCCGACTCTTCCAAACGGCAACCTTGGGTCTAGCGGGGCATATGGGCAAACT
>CALXGL010000031.1 GCA_944387825.1 uncultured Oscillospiraceae bacterium
CTTATTTACAGCGACTACGAGCGCCATTACAGCCATATATTGGAGAAGAGCGAAGAACTGCTGAGACGCGCATATGCCGCCTATGTACCCGCCGGGACCGCGAAGCTCGCCATTTCCGGCTCTGCCGGAATGGGCATGGCAGACAGCATAGACGTGCCGTTTGTGCAGGAGGTTTTTGCGACGCGCGTTGCTGCCAACCGCCTTGAGCCTGGCACTGACTGTATAATTGAGCTGGGCGGGGAGGACGCAAAAATACTTTTCCTCTCCGGAGCCATGGAAGTGCGTATGAACGGCTCCTGCGCCGGAGGTACCGGGGCGTTTATTGACCAGATGGCCACGCTGCTGAAACTCTCCGCAGAGGAACTGAACGAGGCCGCGAAGCGCGCTGAAAAGACGTACACTATAGCTTCGCGCTGCGGAGTGTTTGCCAAGAGCGACATACAGCCACTCATTAATCAGGGCGCACGGACTGAGGATATAGCGGCCAGCATATATCAGGCTGTGGTTAACCAGACTATCGCCGGCCTGGCGCAGGGCAGACCAATAAAAGGGAATGTGCTCTATCTCGGCGGGCCGCTCACGTTTTCCGGAGTGCTGCGGGAGAGCTTTGACCGCACGCTGGGCGTCAAAGGAGTCTGCCCGGAAAACAGCCTGTACTTTGTCGCCATGGGAGCGGCGCTCTATTCGGACAAGGAGTTTGACCTTGCGGAAGTCGCGGAGCGTATGCAGAGGCGCGGCCTTACGGCGGCTTACCGCTCGCAGCCGCCTCTTTTCAAGTCGCCTGAGGAGTACGAGGCGTTCAGAGCCAGACACGAGAGGGCCAGGGTACCCCGCAAGGAATTCCCGGAGAATTGTACGGCGCGGGTACATATAGGGATAGACTCCGGGTCTACAACAGTAAAGCTGGCAGTCATAGACGAAGATGCCAACCTTCTTTTTACGGATTACAGGCCGAATCTCGGAAACCCCGTGCCTCTGATACGCGAGACGCTCTTAAAGCTGCTGCGCGAACATCCCGGGGTGGAGGTCGCGTCTGTTACAACAACGGGTTACGGCGAGGAGCTTGCGAAGCATGCCTTCCACGCTGATTTCGGCCTGGTGGAGACGGTGGCGCATTTTACCGCGGCGAGACATTTCCTGCCTGACGTCGACTTCATAATAGACATCGGCGGCCAGGATATGAAGTGCTTTAAAATAGCCGACGGGGCTATCAGCGACATATTCCTGAACGAGGCCTGCTCATCGGGCTGCGGCAGCTTTTTGCAGACTTTCGCGCAGGCTCTTGGCTACAGCGTTGAGGATTTCGCAAAGCTTGGCCTTTTCGCGGACAGGCCCGTTGACCTGGGCAGCCGCTGCACGGTGTTTATGAATTCCTCCGTCAAGCAGGCGCAAAAGGACGGCGCAACGCTCGAGAATATAAGCGCGGGTCTGAGCATATCCGTCGTTAAGAACGCGCTCTATAAGGTCATACGCGCCTCTTCGCCGGAAGAGCTCGGGCGCAGGATAGTCGTGCAGGGCGGCACGTTCTACAATGAGGCTGTGCTGCGCGCTTTTGAAAACGAGATGGGCGTGGAGGTAATACGTCCGGACATAGCGGGGCTTATGGGCGCTTTCGGCGCCGCGCTGTACGGCCGGTAGCATACTGCCGCCGGACACAGGAGCACTTTGCTGAGCCTTGCCGAGCTGGAGGCCTTTACCCAGTCCACGCGCAGCGAGCTCTGCGGCAAGTGCGGCAACAACTGCCAGCTCACAATTAATACCTTCTCCGACGGCGAGACCTACATAAGCGGCAATCGCTGCGACAGGCCCGTGACCGGCAGGGCGGATACAGGCGAGCTGAACCTCTATGAATATAAGCGCCGGCTTATCCTGTCATACAAGCCCGTCAAGGGCCATCGAGGAAAAATCGGCATACCTCTCTGCCTGAACCTGTGGGAGCTTTTCCCCTTCTGGCATACCTTCTTTACGAAACTGGGCTTTACAGTGTATCACAGCCCGATGTCCAGCCGCGCTCTGTATCTTGAGGGGCAGGCGACCATACCAAGCGATACCGTTTGTTTCCCGGCAAAGCTGGCCCACGGGCACATAAAGAGCCTTGTTAAAATGGGGGTTGACGCAATCTTCTACCCCTGCATGACATATAATCTGGACGAACACCTTGGAGATAACCACTACAACTGCCCTGTCGTGGCCTATTATCCCGAGGTATTGGCCGGAAACTGCGGCGAGCTTAAAGACGTGGAGTTCATATATGATTATATCGGACTGCACAGGCCCAAGGATTTCGCAGTCAAAATGCACAAGGCTATCAGCAGATATTACCCGGAGATAAAGCGCGGAGAGGTTCAGGCTGCCTCCGACGCCGCCTATGCGGAGTATCAGCGGCACATGGAACAGATACGCGCTATGGGCCGCGAGATAATCGACAGAGCCAGGGCAGAGGGCCGGCGCATAATTGTCCTTGCCGGCCGGCCTTACCACATCGACCCCGAGGTCAACCACGGTATAGACACGCTCATAACCCGTTCCGGAGCCGCTGTCGTGACCGAAGACTCCGTCAGCAGCCTGGTTGAGAAGTTTCCTACCACTGTTTTAAACCAGTGGACCTATCACTCGAGGCTATATGCGGCGGCAAAGTACTGCTGTTCACAGCCGGATATGGACCTTGTACAGCTCGTGAGCTTCGGCTGCGGAGTGGACGCCATTACAACGGACGAGACGCGAGAGATACTGCATCGCGGCGGCAAGCTCTATACGCAGCTCAAAATTGACGAGATAACCAACCTGGGCGCTGTGCGCATAAGGCTGCGTAGCCTGTTTGCGGCGCTGGAGGAGAGACAGGAGGCGGACAAGTGACAGATGCTCCTAACTATCCGAAGTTCACTCCGGATATGAAGAAAACGCACAAGATACTTATTCCCAATATGGCTCCGGTGCAGTTCCGCATAATGGCCGCTGTCATGAAACAGCAGGGCTACGACTGCGAGCTTCTTGAAAACTGCGGGAGCCAGGTCTGCGAGCTGGGCTTGAAGTATGTGCACAACGATACCTGCTATCCGGCTTTGCTGGTGATAGGCCAGTTTATTGACGCCCTCAACTCCGGAAAATATGACCTTGACCACACCGCTCTGATAATCACCCAGACCGGCGGCGGCTGCCGTGCGTCGAACTACATACACCTGCTGCGCAAGGCGCTGGCCAAGGCGGGATACGGGAATGTTCCCGTCGTGAGCCTTAACTTTTCGGGTCTCGAGCGTGACAGCGGCTTCCCGATGACGCTGACCACGATACGCCGCCTGCTTGCAGTCATATATTACGGCGACATGCTGGTATCCCTGCGCGCTCAGACCGAACCGTATGAGACAAACAAAGGCGACGCCGAGCGTATGCAGGAGAAGTGGCTGGACAGGATATGCGGCTGGTTCCTCAGCGACACCGGCTGGAAGAGCAGGGAAGTAAAGCGCAATATGCCTGTTATTGCGGCTGATTTTGCGGCAATCCCGGTCAGGCGAGTGCCAAAGGTAAAGGTCGGCGTGGTTGGGGAAATATACGTCAAATATTCGCCTTTAGGCAACAATGACCTCGAAAAGTTCCTGGCAAGCCAGGACTGCGAGGTGAATATTCCGGGACTCATGGGGTTCGTGCAGTACTGCGTCTACAACTTCTCCGAAACGGCCAGACTGTACGGCGGAAACGTGCTCATGCGCAATGCGTCGGGTATCCTGCTGGGAATTATCGAAAAGCTGGAAACGGTGATGATAAAGTCTCTAAAAGACAATGGCTATCACGCTCCTATGCTTTTCCGTGAACTGGTGAAGCAGGCCGACGGCGTCATCTCTACCGGCGACAAGATGGGAGAAGGCTGGCTGCTTACGGCGGAGATGGTGGAGCTTGTGCGGTCGGGCTATGAAAACATAGTCTGCGCGCAGCCGTTCGGATGCCTGCCTAACCATATTTGCGGCAAAGGCGTCATAAACCGCATACGCGAACTGTATCCGAGCGCCAATATTACGCCCATTGACTACGATCCCGGCGCCACAAGGGTCAATCAGGAGAACCGTATCAAGCTCATGCTGGCTGTGGCGCGAGAGCGGCTTGAACAGCGCGAGAAGCCGTCAAATCTGACGCATAAAGCGGAAAAGGTTCCGCCGAAACAGCGCGAACCGCTCGGCCACGCCGTATAAATCAACCGTTCCTATAACTATGAACTACCCCGTTATGCTGTACGCACAACGGGGTAGTTCATCTTTCGATTACAATCTGACCTGTTGAATACAGGACATAGGTCCTGCTTACAAATCCGTCGCTGCCGTTGAAGGCCAGAGTGAAGCGGCCGTAGTCGGACTCGTAGTTCGCGCCCTCAAAAAACGCTATTGACGCATTTTCTACTCTATCCGGCGCGGCGATACAGGAAAAGCGCAGGTCATCAGTACCGTCGCCGTCAAAACCCCGACCTCGCAGTTTTGAATGAAAGCGTAGCTCTGCAGCTGGGCGTAAATCTCTGCTATGTCCATGCCGGCGAGATTCAGAACTGGAACGCTGCCGGGCGAGGGAAAGAGCGTATCGAGCGGAATAAGTTCCAGGCCCTCGACGCGTTCGTTATACAGCCGCTCATTTGCGCTGACGCCATCCACGGCGTACTTTATTTCACCTGTGAAGCCGTTCATCTCCGCCATATGCCCGCGGATTTTCCCGTCAAATACCATGTAGGCGTACATGGGCGAACCGACGCTGCCATAGAACTTTTCCACAACCAGCTTGTCTATAGAATCTGAATAGAAAAGCTCGATGCCGCCTGCCGCGGAGACGTCGAAAAACAGCACAGGTTCTTTTACTTTCGCGGCTCCGTCAATCATTATCCATACGGGCTTTAAAAAGCCGCCCAAGTACTCGCATATCAAGTCGCCGGTACCGTCGCCGTTGTAGTCAATGAAATTCATGTAGCCGACTTCTCCGTCCAGGCAGCCGGCAAGGTCCCAGGCCGCCAGCTGGCCGGCGGCCGCTTTTTCGGCGTCGCTGTTACCGGCAGGCGCGCTTTCGGAGCCGCAGGCGGCAAGGCCGAGAGAAAGAAACAGCGCCAGCGCAGAGAAGAAGATTCTTTTTATTTCCCCACCCCTTTGCCAATATGAGCTTATTTTGGCATATTGTCACAAATAACGCCATAAAAAAGGCGTGCCGCAGGCACGCCTTTTTTTACTTTACAGCTCACCGAGCAGGTCATCCATGTTGTACAGCCCCGGGGCCTTTACTGAAGCAATGTACTTTGCCGCGGCTATGGCGCCGGAAGCGAATACGTCGCGGGAAAGAGCGGAGTGCTTGAGCGTAAATACTTCGTCCGGCCCCGCGAACATAATCTCGTGCTCGCCGACAATCGTACCGCCGCGCATGGAGGAAATTCCGATTTCCTCACGGCCGCGCTTGCGGCGTACGCTGTGGCGCTCATAGACATATTCCGAGGTGTGGGGAAGCCCTTCGGCTGCGGCATCGGCGAGCATGAGCGCCGTACCGCTGGGAGCGTCAAGCTTGCGGTTGTGATGCCGCTCGAGTATCTCCACATCGAAGCTTGCGCCGAGGACGGCCGCCGCCTTCTTTGTGAGGCGCATCATCAGGTTTATGCCGAGCGACATGTTGCCGCTTTTGAAAAGCGGAACCTTTTCGGCGGCTTTGTCGATTTCGTCCAGCTGCTCCGTGCTGTAGCCCGTTGTGCACAGCACGACAGGCACCTGCCGCGTCACGGCGTAGTCCAGCAGCGCGCTGAGATTTGCGGGGTTGGAGAAATCCACAACAACGTCTGCCTCCGCCGGACAGTCCAGGGGAACGGAGTAAACGGGAAAGCCGTTTTTTTCTACAGGTGTGCGGTTGAAGCCGGCAGGAATCTCGACGTCATCCATACCCGAGCAGAGGCTGATTACGCTCTGCCCCATGTGGCCGTTGCAGCCGGAGACGATTATCTTTAGCATTGCTTCAACCTCAGACCGTCTCTATGCCAATCGCGTGCATGCTCTCAACGAGCTGGGCTTTGGTGCCATCGGCCATTTCCACGAGGGGCAGGCGCAGCTTGCCGACATTCAGCCCCATGAGATTCATCGCTGTCTTGACGGGTATGGGGTTCGTCTCGATAAACAGCTTGTCAAAGAAGTCCGCCAGACGGAAGTATTCGCCGGCTGCGGCCGCGAAGTCGCCTTTCAGGCACAGCTCGCAGAGATGCGCGACGTCCGCGGGTATTGCGTTGGAGGCGACGGAAATGACGCCCTTTGCGCCCAGCGCCATCATCGGTACGGTATCGGAGTCGTTGCCGGACCAGAACACCAGGTCGTCGCCGCACATGCTGCGGGTGAGCGCGTACTCTGCAATATTGCCGCTGGCCTCCTTGACGCCGTTTATGTTCGGGTGCTGCGAAAGAGCCTTGTAGGTTGCGGGCTTGATGCCTATGCCGGTACGTCCGGGGACGTTGTACAGTATCATCGGGACTTTTACCCGGTCGGCTACATAGCTGAAGTGCTCTATGAGACCTTTTTGAGTGGTCTTGTTATAGTACGGAGTAACCATCAGAATGCCGTCCGCGCCGACACTCTCGGCGTGCTTCGCCTGCTCAAGGGCGTGCTCGGTGTTGTTGGAGCCTACTCCGACGATTACCTTCATGCGTCCGCGGCATTTTTCCGCCGTCAGCTCAACCAGCTTGTTGTGCTCTTCAGCCGTATGGGTGGGATTCTCGCCGGTGGTACCGCAAACGAGTATGGCCGCCGTTCCGCCGGCATACTGCATTTCCAGCAGCTCGGCATACTTTTCATAGTCAACGCCGGTTTCGGTATATGGAGTGACTATTGCGGTGCAGGAACCGACAAATATAGGTGTCTTTGCCATTTAAGTTTCCTCCTTATCCATATTGATTCTCTCTCCGGATAACTCCGGTTACTTCCTGGATATATAGCCCTCGGCGGTCAGCAGTTCGGCGAGCTCCACAGCGCCGCCGGCTGCGCCGCGCAGAGTGTTGTGGCTCAGGCAGACAAATTTATAGTCATACTGGGTGTCGGGACGGAGCCTTCCTATGGATATCTGCATACCGCCCTCGTTCATACGGTCAAGCCGCGTTTGCGGACGGTCGGGTTCCTCAAAGTAGCTCAGGAACTGCTTCGGCGCGCTGGGCAGGCCGAGCTCCTGGGGACGGCCCTTATAGGCGGCCCACACAGACTTCATCTCGTCCATGGACGGCTTGCTGTCAAAGGATGCGAAGACCGCCGCCATATGACCGTTCGAAGATGGGACGCGCAGGCACTGGGCGGTGATGGCGGGCTTGACGGCGTTTTCTATGTGGTCGCCGGCAACCGTTCCCCAAACCTTGAGGGGCTCCTGTTCGCTCTTTTCCTCTTCGCCGCCTATATAAGGTATGACGTTATCAACCATGTCGGGCCAGGTTTCAAAGGTCTTGCCGGCGCCGGAGATGGCCTGATAAGTGCAGACAAGTATGCGGTTGAGCCCGTATTCAAGGCGGAGAGGGGAGAGGGCCGGGACATAGCTCTGGATTGAGCAGTTGCTTTTTACGGCGATGAATCCGCGCGTGGTTCCCAGTCGCTTTTTCTGTGCGGATATGATTTCGAGATGCTCGGGGTTAATCTCCGGTATGACCATGGGCACATCCGGGGTCCAGCGGTTTGCGCTGTTATTGGATACGACGGGGGTCTCGCTCTTCGCGTATTCTTCCTCAAGAGCGAGAATTTCCTCTTTCTTCATATCAACGGCAGAGAAAACGAAGTCTACCTCGGAGCTGACGCCTTTGACATCGGCGGCGTCTTTTACCACTATGCTCTTCGCGCATTCCGGCATGGGTACGTCAAGAGCCCAACGCTTGCCGGCGGCCTCTTCATAGGTTTTGCCGGCGCTGCGGGCGCTGGCCGCTATGACCTTCAGTTCAAACCAGGGATGATTCGCTATAAGCGTTACGAAGCGCTGACCGACCATACCGGTGCCGCCAATTACGCCAACCTTGAGTTTTTCCATAACAAGACCGTCCTTTCGCCATACGAAAAGCTTATTCGTACAGTGGTAAATTCATGCCGGTGACAAGCCGAGCTTGCAATTACAATGTTCAGCTACTATAATAGTCATGTGTTGTCGAAGTATGGCGACAATGCCCGGCTTTCTTTTTATATTACCACCCGTTTTTTTATCAGTCAATATTAAGGCGAAAATGTATGCCCAAGTCGCCTTATCGTCAAAAGGTGAACAAATGAAACACAAGAGACATGGAATTTACGCGCCAACCGCCGCCGCGCTGGTGCTGGTGCTTATATTGTCCCTGACCGCCATGCCCGGGGCCATGGCGGCTGACGACGTTTTTGTCAACGGAGAGGTGCTTCCCGGCGGCCTGACCAGCACCTGGGCGCTCGGCTCCGGCGGCGCGGCGCAGCTGTCGGATAGTGACGTGTATGTTATGACCGCTGATGGAATCGTCCGGCTCGGGGACGGCGCCGCAATACCGGAGGGCGACCCGGAGCACCTTGAAGTGAGCGGGACAGTCGCTCTGCCTTACGACAAAGTCCGCGTAGCGCTGTATTACTACGACGAAGCGGACAGCATAAGGAATCCGACGCTTGACACGGCAAACCTAGAAAATGCCGTCGGCAGCGGCTACAGCTTCGGATACTACGATGAAGAACGCGAGTTTCATGCTCTGGGACATACGGATGAGACGAAAATAACCATGGCCATGGACAGGAATGTCGTTGTCGGCGGCAAAACCGTAGGCTGTTATCACATACTTCTGCCGGAGAAGTACACGTCGTTTTCTGAAGCCAGTGCGGCTGCGAGCCGGTATGCGGACGGTTTCCCTGCGTACTATAACGGGGAATTCCGCGTCCTGTACGGAGCGTGGGAGACTTCGGGCGAGGCCCAGCTCGCTTTGTACGCCTCTGGAGGGAACGGCGCCGTTTACACGGCGACCAACCGCTGCGTCGTCGTCACCCGCACTTCGGACGGAAGAATCCTCTTTGAGTTTGACTGCGGCAGCCAGCGCAATCTTGCGGTTGAGCCCGTGGGAGACAACGCCCTCACCTGGTTCAAGGGCAACAGGTATTTCGGCGGCTTTGAATACATACGAAGAACCGGCGGACAGCTTACGGTTATAAACGTCGTCGGCATAGAGGAATATGTCAGGGGCGTGCTTCCCTATGAAATGAATAATTCCTGGCCGGCAGAGGCTCTCAAGACCCAGGCCGTCTGCGCCCGCACATATGCGGCCCGGCACTTCGACAGCCTGAGCGCTTACCAGGCGGATCTCACAAATGATACATACAGCCAGGTGTACTGGGGATACGGAGACGCGGCGTCTGAAAACACCGATGCTGCCGTGGAGGCCACGGCCGGTGTGTATATAACGTACGACGGCCGGCTGATAGACGCAATGTATTGCTCGTCCACAGGAGGCGCAACGGAAAGCAGCGAAAACGTAATGTATTCCAGCGTGCCGTATCTCAGGGGTAAGGTCGACCCTTATGAGGCCGCAGCGGACAGCATTAACGCGAACAGCAGCTGGACCAGGACTCTGACTTCATCCGCCATAGCCGGAGTAGTAAACGGATACGGGCATTCGCTCAGCGGCATAGAGAGTATAACTACGGAGCTCTCTCCGAGCGGCAACGTAATAGCCATAACCTTTACAGACGCGGCCGGAGCGTCCGCTGTCTTTGAAAAGAGCGCCTGCTACAATCTGGTTACCGCACGCCTCGGCCTGAACAGCATACATTTCGAGGTGCGCAAGACGCCGGGAGGCTTCGAATTTACCGGCGGCGGCTGGGGACACAGTGTCGGCATGAGCCAGTATGGCGCATATGCCATGGCGGACACATACGGCTTTACCTATGACCAGATTATAAACTTTTACTATACCGGAGTTGAACTTAACCGTGGAGTTTATTAAGAGGCAGAAATGAAGAAATCCGACTTTTATTTTGATTTGCCGCAGGAGCTTATAGCTCAGACGCCGCTTGAAAAGCGTGACGCATCCCGCCTTATGTGCCTGAACAGGGAGACGGGAGAGGTGACGCACAGGACGTTTTCCGACCTTGCGGACCTGCTGAATCCCGGAGACTGCCTGGTCATGAACGATTCCCGCGTGCTGCCTGCCAGGCTGCTGGGCGCACGTGAGACCGGCGGCGCGGTAGAGGTGCTGCTTCTGCGCGACCTGGGCGGGGGAGAATGGGAGTGCCTGACGAGGCCCGGACGTAAAACCAGACCGGGAACCAGGCTGACATTCGGCGGAGGCGAACTTGAGGCCGAGGTCGTGAAAGTGGCTGACGGCGGGAACCGCATTGTACGGTTCGACTATGACGGCATATTCCTTGAGGTGCTTGAGCGTCTGGGAAAAATGCCGCTGCCCCCTTATATAAAGGAAGAGCTGCAGGATTCCGAACGGTATCAGACGGTCTATTCGCGCGAACTGGGCTCAGCCGCCGCACCGACGGCCGGTCTCCACTTCACCAGGGACTTGCTCGACAGAATCTCCGCAAAGGGCGTCCGGGAGTGTTTCGTGACGCTGCACGTGGGCCTCGGTACCTTCCGTCCGGTAAAAGAGGACGAGATTGAAGACCACGATATGCACAGCGAATTCTGCATAATACCTGACGAGACGGCGAGAATCATAAATGAGACGCGCCGGCAGGGAGGGCGCGTAGTATGCGTTGGCACCACTTCGTGCAGGACGCTTGAGAGCTTCGCCAACGAGGACGGAACCGTAAATCCGCAAAGCGGCTGGACCAATATATTTATTTATCCGGGATATAAATTCAAGTGCATGGATGCGCTTATTACAAATTTCCACCTGCCGGAGAGCACGCTTGTCATGCTTGTCTCCGCATTTGCCGGCAGAGAACACGTTCTCAACGCGTATGCCGAAGCGGTCCGTCAGCGGTACAGATTCTTTTCGTTCGGAGATGCCATGCTGCTCTCGTAAACCTGATATTTTTAACTGCGGGGCCGGACTTCCGGCCCCGCTTTTGTGTCAGTCCCTGCGCCGGAGCATATTATGGAGTGACGCGGGCGATTTGCCTGCGGCTTCTGAAACCATGGCGAAGGGAGTAAGCACATGCCGAAATGCTATAATAACAGCCAGTGCGGGCGTTCCGCCTCAACTGACTGCAATACCAGCGGTACAGCTAACAACGGCACAACCGGTGGAAGCTCCTGTGATACGAACTGCGGCTGCGACTGCCGCATGAATGTCGTAAAGTGCTGGGATAATCCCTGCGCGCCCTGCCGGCCCATCTTCCCGGGCGGAGGCGTGACCGGACCTACCGGCGCTGCCGGCCCTACCGGACCCACCGGACCCACCGGACCCACTGGTCCAACGGGGCCGACCGGCGAGGGGTTGGAGACTGTGCAGCCGTTTTCCGCTGCCGGAAGATACCGTCAGGGGGACTTCGTGTTCTATGACGGCGGACTGTATGTTGCCGACATCAATGACCCCAGCGGCACGCCGGGCACGAGCAGCGATTACAGCCTTGTAACCGTCACCGGCCCAACCGGCGCCACGGGCGTCACCGGCCCGACAGGCCCGACGGGCCCCACCGGCCCGGCCGGAGCTGCCGGGGCAGACGGCCCCACCGGGCCCACCGGCCCATCCGGCACCGGCCCGACCGGTCCTACAGGTCCCACTGGCGACGCAGGCCCCACCGGGCCCACCGGCCCGTCCGGCACCGGCCCGACCGGTCCGACCGGCCCCACGGGCGCCCAGGGCGCTGCGGGAGTTCAGGGCAACGAGGGCCCGACCGGTCCGACAGGGCCTGCCGGCCCCGCGGGTGCTGCCGGCCCTACCGGCCGGGCAGGTGACGCAGGCCCGGCCGGAACTCAGGGCGCCGGGGGGCGGTCCGGCCCTACCGGCCCGACCGGCCCTACTGGGCCAAGCGCGACAATTACGCCGGCAGCGGCCGTAAACGACGCAACCAGCACCACGGATATCGTACAGCAATTCAATCAGCTTCTTGCAAATCTGAG
>CALXGL010000032.1 GCA_944387825.1 uncultured Oscillospiraceae bacterium
AAAGAACCCTTCTCTGGTGCTTTTCGCATAAGCTTTTACTTACATTGTTTAATTTACAAGGTGCACTCGCGTCGAGTTCTGTGCATCTTTCACAGTGCCGTCTCTCGAGCGCTTGCTTAATATACCACTACTGCGCGCCGTTGTCAACACTTTTTTTCAAAAAAATCGAGTTTTTTTGCCCGAGGGCCTTATTACCTCTTTTGACACTATATCTTGTGGATGTTTATGCCCTGTGGACACATTTAATAGAGCCGCAAGGTAAAATAAGTTCGCGCTTTCGGGGCATAATAGGGCATATGAAAGCTCAAAACGTACACACTGAAGAAAAAACCGAGTTTTCCGGGGCGCCGGATTCTGCGCGGCTGGCGGACGTATTTGCCGGCTGCGGGGACTATGAGGCGCGGCGGGTGCTGCCGGGGCTGATGCCCGGAGAGGGCGTGACGCTCTGCTGGCTGGACGGGCTTGTGGACGGCACGGCCGTCTCCGAGGACGTGCTGCGCCCGCTCACCGAGCTCGCGCGCACCATCTCCGCCGCCGGGCCGGCGTCCCTGCTAGAGCTGCTCGAGCGCGGCGGCGCGTACTCCTACACCGTCAGGCGGCGCGGCGCGCTGGCCGAGGTCGTGACGGATTTGGCAAACGGCTTCTGCGCGCTGGTCTTCGACTCGCTGGGCGAGGCTCTGAGCTTCGACACGCGCACCAAGCTGACCCGCTCCGTCAGTCCGCCGACGGTGGAGAAGGCCATCAAGGGAGGCAAGGACGCCTTTGTGGAGACGCTGCGCGCAAACACCTCGCTTGTTCGGCGGAAGCTGCGCACTCCTAAGCTGAAGATAGAGCAGAGCGTCGCGGGCCGTCTCTCCGGAACCGCCGTTGCACTATTATATATAGAAGGCGTCGCGCGCAGCGGCGTGGTGGAGAAGCTGCGCGGCCGCCTCGCTCAGATAGACATAGACGGGCTGCTTACGGCGGGCGACCTTGAGGAGTATATTGTGGACTCGCCCAACTCCCCCTTGCCGCAGCTGCTGCACACCGAGAGGCCGGACACTTTCGCCATTCACCTGCTGGACGGGCGCGTGGGCGTGCTGGTGGACGGGCTGTCGGTGGGTTTTCTGCTGCCGGCGGATCTGGCGGCCTTCATGCGCGTGCCGGAGGACAGCGCGACGCACTTTGCCGTGGCCAGCATGCTGACCCTGCTGCGCTGGGCCGCGCTGTTTATCTCCCTGCTGCTGCCGGCGGCCTTTGTGGCTATAAGCATGTACCACCAGGAGATGCTGCCCGTGAAGCTGCTTTTGAGCATGACGGCGGCCAAGCAGTACGTGCCCTTCGGCGCAGCGGCGGAGGTCATCGCCATGCTGCTGGCCTTTGAGCTTCTGCAGGAGGCGGGGCTGCGCCTGCCGGACCCCGTGGGACAGACGGCGAGCATCATCGGCGCGCTTATTGTCGGCCAGAGCGCGGTGGAGGCCAAGGTCGTCTCGCCCATAGCGGTGATAGTCGTCGCCCTCGCGGGCATCTCCGGCTACACCATGCCGAGTCAGGACCTGGGCGGAGTTGTGCGGCTCGGGCGGCTGGGGCTGACGCTGCTGGCGGCGCTCATGGGGCTCTACGGCGTCATAAGCGGCGCGGCGCTCATACTCTGGTACGTCTCGGGGCTGGAGAGCTTCGGCGCGCCGTACACCGCGCCCTTCACCGGCTCCGGCGCGGGCGCCTTCGCGCGCATATTCCTGAAGCGGCCGAACCGCGCGAACAAGCTGCGCGCGGCCCATCTTGCCGGCCGGAACCGGCGCAGACAGAAATGAGGAGGTGGCGCCATGCGTCATGCAAAGGCCGCCGTACTGCTGCTGGCGGCTCCGCTGCTGGCCCTGGGCGGCTGCACGCTCTCCATATACAACAATCTACGCGAGATGGAGTCGCTGGAGGTGGTGCAGGCCCTGGGCATAGACGCCGGCGAGGACGGCGGCGTGCGGCTCTCCGCCGCGACGGGCAGCGACGCCTCCGGACGCGAGCCGCTGCGGCTCAGCTGCGAGGGCAGCTCCTTCGAGGGCGCGATGCGCGAGCTTGAAGCGCTCTCCGGCGCGGGCAGCCTCCTCTTCTCCGGCACGGGCGCCATAGTCCTGGGCGAGAGCGCCGCGGCGCAGTCCGGGCGCTGGCTGGACGCCGTCGCGCGCAGCGACCAGCTGCGGCTGGACACCGAGCTCTTCGTCCTTCGCGGGGGCGAGGCCGCCGGGCTGATAGCCGGGCCGGACGCGCCGGAGGACGTCTTTGCCGCGCTGAACGCGCTCTCGCGCCGCATGAGCGAGGACGGGCCCGCGAGCGCGGCCACCTGCACGGCCGTCTCCCGGCAGCTCATAGAGCAGGGCGCGGCCCTGACGGCGGCCGTGGAGCTCGAGGAGGGCGCGGACGGGAAGCTGACGCCCGTACCCGCGGGGCTGGCCGTGCTCAGCTCCGGCGGAAGGACGCTGTACCTGACGGACGGCGCCGCGTCTGGCGCGGGCCTGTTTCTGGACGGGCCGGGCACAGCCGTCCTGGAGCTCGGCGGCGGCGTCACGGCTGAGCTGGCCGGGGCCGAAATTGAGCTCGAGCCCGTCTGGGACGGAGAGGGGCTCGCGCGTCTTTGCCTGAGCGTGAGCATAAGCGCGAGCGTGATTGAGGCGCCCCCGGGTACGAACCTGGCCGCGCCCGGGGCCTGGGAAGCGCTCGAGCTGGAACTGGCGGAAACGGCGCGCGCCTGGACGGTCTCGGCGCTCGAGGCCAGCCGGGAATCGGGCCTCGACTTCCTGGGGCTGGGGCGCGAGCTGGAGCGCCGCTTCCCTCGCCGCGCGGCCTCGCTCGGGCGGGACTGGCCGGGCAGCATGGAGTTTTCCGTCACGGCGGAGGGCCGGCTGCTCAACGCGCGGGAATTCGCCGTCTCGCCCTACGGAGGTGAGGACGCATGAACGAGCCCACGCGCAGGCAGCTCACGGCTCTGGGCTTCGTAGCCCTGCTCAGCCCGGCCACGCGCCTTCTGCCCGGGGCCGCGGCCCGGCTGGGCGGGCACGCGGGCTGGCTGGGAAGCGTGCTGGCCGCGCCGCTCTGCGTGCTTGCGGCGCTGCTGGTTTCGCGGGCCGTGAAAAACAAACGGCCCGGAGAGGGGCTGGGACAGCTGCTGCTGCGCGCCCTGCCTCGGCTTTCGCGGCCCGTGCTGCTCATATACGGGCTATGGCTGGCCTTTTACGCGGGCTTCGCCGTGCGCAGCGCGGCCTCGCGCTTCATATATACCATATACACAGGCTCCTCGCCCTGGCCCTTTGCCGCCGTGGGCCTGGCCGCCGGGACGCTGGCCGCGCTGGGCAGCGTTAGGCAGCTGGCGCGCGCCGCCGAGATTTTCCGCGCCCTGCTCATGCTCACCCTCGCGCCCATACTCGCGCTGGGCCTGGCGCAGCTCGACTGGGGCGAGCTGCTGCCGCTGCGCGGCGCGGACCTGCCGCAGCTGGCGGCGTTCGCGCTGGAGGTGTTCGGCACGGTGGCCTTCGCGCTCGTGAACGTGACCTTCCTGGAGACCGGCGCGCCGCTTGAGCGGCGGGCCCGGGCCGCGGCCGGCTGGAGCCTGAGAGAATGCCTTTTCATCTGCGTGGTCATCGCTTCGGTGCTGGGCCGCTTCGGCCCGGAGCTGGCCGGAGAGATGGCCTATCCCTTTTTCGCCCTCGTGCGCAACACAAGCCTTTTCGGCGTCTCGCAGCGCATAGAGGCGCTTGTGACGGCCCTCTGGGTGCTGTCTGACTTCGTGCTCTGCGCGCTCGCGCTGATGTCGGCCTCGCTCTGCCTGAGACTGGCCCTCGGAGCGAAGCGCGGCGCGCGGCCCCGCGCGGCGGTAACCGCCGCCTGCGCCCTCCTGGCCCTGGGCAGCGCGCTCGTGCTCGCGCCGGACTCGCTGACGCTGCGCTGGGTCTCCGAGGTGCTGGTGGTCAGGCTGAATCTGGCCATGCTCTGCCTTATGCTGCCGCTGCTCGCCCTCGCCGGCGGAAGGCTCAAAACGTGAAAACTGCCCGGAGTTCTGCACTCCGGGCAGCTGCTTTGTTCAAAACCCGCCTTCAGTTTTCTCTGAGTACGGCGCTGAGGTCGAGGTTTTCAAATTCCGGGGAATAGACGACCTCGGCGGTGTTTACGGCTTCGTTATACATATAGTTGAAGTTCGTCACGGCGGCGGCATAGCGCACGGTGTACTGCACCTCGGAATTCATGAGCGGGACGTCGTCGGGGGAAATTTCCACGCCCAGCAGGATGTGATAGCCGTTCGGCGTCTCGACAATCCCGCTCAGCTCGCCCGGCTGCAGCTCCGCCGCCGCGGCCTCAAAGGCCTCCTGCATGACGCCCGGCATGAAGCAGTAACCCTCCGGATACTGTGCAAGGCCGGGGTCCTCGCTCTTTTCGTTCATTATCTCGGTAAAACGCGCCTCGCGGCCGGCCTCCGGGACCGCGTTCAGCTCGTCGAGCACTGCCTGGGCGGCGGCGAGCTTATCCGCCTTTTCCTCCTCGCTGAGCTCCGCTCCGTCCTCGCCGGCGGCGGAGAAGAGGATGTGCTTCACCTTCATGCAGCCGTATTCTTCGGCGAAGGCCAGGGCCTCCTCGTCGGAGAACTTCTCTCCCGTCTCCCCGTTAATGGTTATGAACAGCCGCGGGAAGAGCACCATCATGCGGTTTATGTACTCATAGAGCTCCGGAGAGGTGTATATGCCCTCCAGGTACTCGTAGAACTCCGCCTCGGTCCCGTCCTCGCCCACGTATTCGGCTATGTCGTCCTGAAGCTGCAGCTCAAGCACCTCCATATCCGCCTCGGTCAGCTCCGCCGAGTTCTTCTCCGCCAGGTCATCGAGGACCTTGTACTGCGCGCAGCAGTATTCCACGTCGCTGAGCAGGAATTCGGCGACCGTCATCTCCGTATCGTCCGGCACGTTCTCCTCAAGGGCGTAGCCGCCCAGGTACTTCATGTACTCCGAGTAGAGCCAGTAGAAATAGAGCTCCCAGCTCACGTCCCGTCCGTTTACCGTCATGACGGTGGTTTCGGCCGGATAGGTCCCGAAGGCGGCCTCCCAGTCGTAGGTGACGACGCCGTCCTCCTGTCCGCAGCCCGCGAGCAGGCTCAAAAGCATGAGCGCGCACAGGGCGCACAATGCGAATCTTTTCATCAATTGTCTCCTTTATTGTTGGAAATCCGCCCTTCGCTTTTCCAGTCCTCTATGAGCCGGGCCGCCTCGTCCAGGACGCGGGACCCGGTTTTGAGTCTGAGGACAAGCGTGGGCTTTTTGGCCGCCTCGACTCTCAGACGGCCCTTGTACCGGCTCTGCGCGTAGAGCGCGCTGACGCGCTCCATGTCGAACCCGTCCAGGGTTATGCGCAGCTCGCCGGACTTCTGGGTTATGTCCGTTATTCCTGCCGCGCCGGCCTCGCCGCGCAGCAGGGCTATGCGGACAAGGTTCGTGACGGCGGCCGGCGGCTCGCCGAAGCGGTCTATGAGCTCGTCGAGGACGTCGTCGGCGTCGGACTCCGTGCGTATCATGGCTATGCGGCGGTAGAGGTCCATGCGCTGCTCGCTCGAGGGCACATAGCTCTCCGGCAGGTTGGCGGAGACGGCGAAGTCCGCCGTCGTGGCGGCCCGGCGCTCGGGCTTTTCGCCGCGCTCCTCTATGACCGCCTCCTCCAGCAGCTTGAGATACATGTCGTAGCCCACGTCCGTGAGGTGGCCGCTCTGCTCCGCGCCCAGAAGCGAGCCCGCGCCGCGTATCTCGAGGTCGCGCATGGCGATGCGGAAGCCGGAGTTGAACTCGGCGAACTCGCGTATGGCCTCAAGGCGTTTTTCCGCAATCTCGCTGAGCACCTTGTTGCGCCGGAAGGTGAAGTAGGCGCTGGCCCGGCGGGTGCTGCGGCCCACGCGGCCGCGAATCTGGTGCAGCTGGGCGAGGCCGAGCTGGTCGGCGTCCTCTATTATGAGGGTATTCACGTTCGGGATGTCTATGCCGGTTTCTATTATGGTTGTGCACACGAGTATCTGTATCCGGCCCTCGCTCATGTCCTCCATGATGCGGCTGAGCTGTTCGGCGTCCATCCTCCCGTGCGCCACGGCGACGCTCGCGCCGTCCATGAGCTCGGATATCTTAAGCGCGGTGCGCTCTATGCTGTCCAGGCGGTTGTGCAGATAATAGACCTGCCCGCCGCGCTCCAGCTCGCGGCGCATGGCGTCGGCGAGGACGCCCCAGTCGTGCTCCATGACGAAGGTCTGCACCGGCAGCCGCTCGAGCGGCGGCTCCTCTATCGTGGACATGTCGCGGATGCCGCTCAGCGCCATGTTGAGCGTGCGCGGTATCGGCGTCGCGGAGAGGGTGAGCACGTCCACCTGACGGCTGAGCTCCTTTATATGTTCCTTGTGCGAAACTCCGAAGCGCTGCTCCTCGTCCACTACGAGCAGTCCGAGGTTTTTGAAAATTACGTCTTTTTGTAATAATCTGTGCGTCCCGATTACCAAATCGCAGCCGCCGCTCTGCAGCTCAGATAGCGTCTTTTTTATCTGAGACGTACTGCGGAAGCGGCTCAACAGGCCGATATTTACCGGATAGCCCGAAAACCGCTGTACCGCCGTCTGGTAATGCTGCTGCGCCAGAACGGTCGTGGGCACGAGTATGGCCGCCTGTCTCCCGTCCAGGATGCACTTCATGACCGCGCGCAGGGCGACCTCGGTCTTTCCGTAGCCCACGTCGCCGCAGAGCAGGCGGTCCATGGGCACGGGCTTTTCCATGTCCCGCTTTATCTCCTCGGTGCAGCGGAGCTGGTCGTCCGTCTCCTCATAGGGGAAACGCTCTTCAAACTCCGTCTGCCAGGGCGAATCCGGCGCAAAGGCGTGGCCCTTCAGGCGGCTGCGCTCGGCGTACAGCTTCGTCAGCTCCGCGGCGAGTTTCTTCGCCGAGGCCTTTGCGCGCGACTTCGTGCGCTGCCACTCCGCGCCGCCCATCTTGCTGAGCTTCACGGGCCGGTTTTCTCCCGCGCCTATGTACTTGCTGACCAGGTCCAGCTGCGTCGCGGGGACGTAGAGCGTGTCGCTGCCGGCGTAGCATATCTTGATGTAGTCCTTGTCCGCTCCGTCCACGCGCATGCGCACGACGCCGGCGAAGCGGCCTATGCCGTGGTGCTCGTGGACGACGAGGTCGCCGGCGGAGAGGTCGGTGTACGAGCTTATCCGCTCGGCGTTGGAGAGCTTCCGCTTTGCGCCCGCGCGCCGGCTGCGGCGCAGGCCGCTGCCCGCTATCTGCGTATCCGTGAGTACGGCGAGGCGCAGGCCCGGGTATTCTATCCCCGCGGAGAGCGTGCCCGTGGTTATGACGCAGCTGCCCGGCGGCGGCAGGGCGCCGAGGCTCTCCGAAAGCGAACATTTTACGCCGTGACTGTTCAAAAACTCCGCCAGCAGCCTGGCCCGGCGCATGTCGCCCGCGAGCACGGCGACGGAAAAGCCCGCCTTTACGTAGCCGCCTATGTCCTCGGCGGCCTGCGAGGCGCTGCCGCCGTAGCTGGGCAGCTGCTTGGCGGGTATGGACGTCAGGCTGCGCGGCTCGGGCGAATAGCGTCCGGCGGTAAAGGAGTCCGCCATATAGAGCGGAAGCGCCGCCAGACGCCTCAGCGCGGCGTCCAGAGGTATAAAATAGTCGTCGGGGCGGCTTATGAGCTTTTCGGCGCGGTTCAGGCTCGTCACGTTCTCGGCGACGCCCTTTATATATTCGCGCGCCGCGGCGGCAAAGCGTCCCGGCTGGTCCAGCAGGACTATCGCGTCCTCCGGTATGTAGTCGAGGGCAGTGTGCGCCGCGCCGTAGACGAGCCTCGCGTACCGGTCCGCCGCGGGCAGCTCGGCGCCGGAGGCGAGGCGTTCGGCGTCCTCGCGCAGAACCGCGGCGAGAGCGGAGGAGCCGCGCCTTTCATACTGCGAGGTCAGCCGCTCAAGCTCCGCCGCCAGCGCGGAGGGCCCGCCCTTTGCGAAGGTGGGCAGCACCTCGGCCGCGGGGACTATGGAGCAGCGCTCTATGTTCTCCGTACGGCGCTGGCTGAGCGTGTCGAAAAAGCCCATGGAGTCTATCTCGTCGCCCCAGAACTCCACGCGCACGGGGCTTGAGTGCGCCGGAGAGAAGAAGTCCAGTATGCCGCCGCGGCGGGAAAACTGGCCCGGGCCCTCAACCTGCTCCGCGCGGGAATAGCCGCATCGCAAAAGCGCGTCGGTCACGTCCTCAGGCGCCGCGGCGTCGTTTATGCCTATATCAAAGGCCGCGCGCCGGAAGATTTCGGGCGGCATGGCGAGCTGCAGAATCGCGTCGGCGGAGGCCGCGGTCACGCCGTCCCCGTTCAGAAGCGCGGCCAGGGCGTTTATGCGCCGGTGCTCTCCGCCGCGGCTCATGGCCTCCGCGCCGTACAGCGCGAGCTCGCGCCCGAAAAGGCGGTTTACCGCCTCGCCCGTGAGCGCGGACACATCCTCCGCCAGGGCCGAGGCCCCCTGCTCGTCGGGACAGAGTACGACTACGGGCCTGCCGTACCTGAGCCTGAGCGCCGCGGCCAGATGCGCTCGGTGTATGGCCGAGAGCCTGGAAATGAGCGCAGGGAAGCGGCCCCTCTCCCCGGGGGCGGGGAGGGCGGCGGCTTCCGGGTCATCTAATATGGACAGTGCCAATACCTTTTTTTCTTCTGACATAGCACCCAAGATTATATCACATTCTCCGTCGAAAGCAATCCTTTGACGCCTGACGGCGCGTTAAACAGTTTTTCCGGACGGCACTTACTATTATCTAATATAAAATCCAATAGACAAACCGGCGAAAATGTAGTATAATATAGGAGTGCCTATATGCGCCTTCGTCCTCTGACCGGGGGCGCTTTTCATTGAAGGGAGGAAACCGGATGGATTCCCTGGAAGAAATCTGGAAGCAGGTTCTCAGCGTAGTAGCTATGGACATAACGCCGACGGCGTACAACACCTGGTTCTCCGACTGTACCGCCGTAGACCTGACGGAGCGCAAGCTGGTGCTGCACACAAGCTCCGATTTCAAGCGCGGGATAATTCTCAAGCGCTTTGCCAACACGATACGCTCCGTCCTCTACGACCTCTTCTGCTGCGATTTTGAGCTGGAGGTGCTGGCCGGGGACGAGCTGCTCGACTACGTCAAGACCGGGACGAATACGCCCTCTCCGTACCCGGAGATGGACGGCTACAACTTCGACAACTTTATCGTCGGCCCGTCCAACAAATTCGCGCACGCGGCGGCCATAGCCGTGGCGAACAGTCCCGGCAGGGTCTATAACCCCCTCTTTATATACGGCAACTCCGGCCTCGGCAAGACCCACCTCCTGCTCGCCATAGGCGAGAAGATACACCATGAGCACCCGGAGCTGAAGATAGCCTATCTGAAGGGCGACGACTTCACAAACGAGCTCATACACTCCATCCAGACCGGCACGGGCGAGGAGTTCCGCGGCAAGTACCGCAGCATGGACCTGCTGCTCATGGACGATATCCAGTTCATATCCGGCAAGGTGAGCACGCAGGAGGAGTTTTTCCATACCTTCAACAGCATCTACGAGGCGGGGCACCAGATTGTCCTCACCGCCGACCGTCCGCCCAGGGAAATGGCCACGCTCGACGACCGCATCCGCACGCGCATAGAGGGCGGGCTGATGGCCGACGTGCAGCCGCCCGACCTGGAGACGCGCATGGCCATAATCCTCAACAAGTCCCAGGCCCTGGGCCTGGTCCTCGCGCACGAGGTCGTCGAGTTCATAGCCGAGAGCATAACAAGCAACGTCCGGCAGATTGAGGGCGTTGTGAAGCGTCTGACGGCGTATAAGGAGATAATGAACGACAACATAAATATCCCCACCGTCAAGCGCGCCATAAAGGACGTCATACGCGTCGGCGCGTACATACCCACGCCGGACGTCATAATCGACGAGACCGCAAGGTACTATTCCCTGCAGCCCAGGGACCTGCGCGGCCAGCGCCGCAGCAAGAACATGGCCATAGCCCGCCAGGTCTCCATGTATCTCATGCGCAACCTGACGAACCTCTCCCTTGTGGACATAGGCAACCAGTACGAGGGCCGCAACCACTCCACCGTCCTCGCCTCCATACGCAAGATTGAGGAAATGATAAAGACAGATCCGGACATGGCCGCGACGGTCAGGGACATCTCCTCCAACATAAATTCCCGCTCCTGACTTTCAACCGAAATTTGTCGGCTGTCTGATATTTTACTGTTGAAAGCTGTTGAAAAAATTTTTTACAGATTTTAGCTGTCTGCGGCTGATTAAAAAGCGCCGGAATTTCCAACACCGGTTTTTCCCGCCGCGGCTGGATTTTCTGAGGTTTTCCACATTCGACAACGTCTACTAATACTACTACGAAAATATAGCTTCCTTTCTTCCTTACAGAGAAAAAGCGAAAAGCTCAAGGAGGGCGACAAATGAAATTCACCTGCGAAAAGCATCTGCTTCAGTCCGCGGTAAACGCGGCTTCCCGCGCGGCCAGCGCGCGCAGCTCCATCCCCGCTCTGGAGGGCCTGCTGTTTCAGGCCGGCGCCGGAGTCAAGGTGACGGGCTACGACCTTCGCAAGGGCATCTATCAGAGCTTTGAGGCCGACGTGGAGAGGGCCGGCTCCGCCGTTATCATGACGGCAAAGCTCCTGGGCGAGATGATGCGCGTACTGCCCGACGGCATGGTCACCGTGGACGTCTCGGACAACGGAAAGACCACAATAAAGTGCGGCATGAGCGAGTACAGCTTCATGAGCCTGCCCGCGGACTACTATCCCGAGCTGCCGGAGAGCGAGTATTCAGACGCCGTGGCCCTGAGCCAGCAGAAGCTAGGCGAGCTCATAGAGCAGACCGTGTTCGCGGTATCCACGAACGAGAGCCGGCCCGTATACATGGGCAGTCTCTTTGAGCTGGACGGGGACAGGCTCACCGTCGTGGCCGTGGACGGCTACCGTCTCGCGCTCAGGCGCGAAAACGTCTCCGGCAAAACCCAAAGCGCGCGCTTCATCGTCCCCGGCACAGTGCTTCAGGACGTCGCGAGGCTCTGCGCGAAGAGCGAGGACGAGGTAAAGATAGACCTGAGCGAGAGGCACGTCTCCTTCTCCCTGGGCAGCACGGTCGTGTTCTCCCGCCTGCTCGAGGGCGACTTCCTGGACTACAGGAAGACCGTGCCCAGCCAGTTCAAGCACACTCTGTCCGTGGACCGCGGCGAGATGCTCTCCGCCACCGACCGCGTCAGCCTCGTCGTGGACGAGACGGTCAAGAGCCCCATACGCCTCACCTTCGGGGACCAGATAATCTACTTCAAGTGCAGCACCGCGCTTGGCACCGCGAGCGACGTCTGCGCCTGCGGCGGAGAGGGCGGGGATACCGAAATAGGCTTCAACGGCCGCTATCTCCGCGACGCCCTGCGCGCAGCCCCGGCGGACAGCCTGAACATAGGCATAAATACCGGCTCCTCCCCCTGCGTCATGCTCCCGGCGGACGGGGACGACAGCTTTGCGTACATGGTTCTGCCCGTAAGGCTGGCGAAGTGAAAATATGGAGAGAATAGAGATTACAACCGAATTCATCAAGCTGGACTCCTTTCTGAAGCTGTCCGGCCTCGCCGAAACCGGCGGAGAGGCCAAGCTCTTCATAGAGGACGGGCTTGTCAGCGTGAACGGAGAGCCCTGCCTGCAGCGCGGGAAAAAGCTGCGGCCCGGGGACAGGGTGGAGTTTGACGGGCAGGCCCTCGAGGTGGCGGCGGGATGAAGGTCCTGCGCATATCCCTGAACGGCTGGCGCAACTATGAGCGCGAGGTGTTCGAGTTTTCGCCTCAGACGAACGTCATACGCGGCCGCAACGCGCAGGGCAAGACCAACCTGCTCGAGGCCGTATACATGCTGGCCGCCGGACGCAGCTTCCGCAGCCGCTTTGACCGCGAGCTCGTGGGCTTCGGCTACAGCTCCGCCGAGATACTCGCGGACGTCGAGTCAGGCGGCCGCGAACAGACGGTCAAAATAGTCCTGACTCCCGGCCGGCGCAAGCAGATAAGCGTCAACGCCGTAAAAAAGACCGCCTCGGAGCTCGCCGGCACGATAACCGCCGTGCTGTTCTGCCCCGAGGACCTGGCCCTCGTGCGCGAGGGCGCGGCCGTGCGCCGCAGGCTGCTCGACAACGCCATAAGCCAGCTCAGACCGGGATACGCCGCGGCGCTGACCGAATATAACCGCGTGCTGGAGCAGAAGAGCGCCATACTGCGCGACTACCGTGAGAAGCCTTCCCTGCTCTACACTCTCGACGATTTCTCCGAGCGGCTCTGCCGCCTCTCCGCCCGGCTCATACGCTACCGCTCGTCCTTCGCCTCGCGCCTTGCGGACTCGGCGGCCCAGATTCATTTAAAATTCTCCGGCGGGCGGGACAGCCTGAGCCTGAGCTACAAGACGGTTTCAACGGTGTCAAACCCCTTCGCTGGCGAGCGCGAGATATATTACGCCGTCTGCGAGCACCAGGAGGCGCACCGCAGGGCAGAGCTGGAGAGCGGACAGTGCCTCACCGGCGCCCACAGGGACGACCTGCTCATAGACATAAACGGCCGGAGCGCGAGGACCTTCGCCTCCCAGGGCCAGAAGCGCACCGCGGCCCTTTCCGTAAAGCTGGCGGAGAGGGAAATATATCTGGATGACACGGGCGAATACCCCGTGCTGCTGCTCGACGACGTGCTCAGCGAGCTGGACGCGGAGCGGCAGGAGTTCGTGCTGAACCGGATAGGCGGCGGGCAGACCCTCATAACCTGCTGCGAGGACGACGGAATAGCGGCGCGCACCGGCGCGAGGGTCATAACCGTGGACGGAGGAAGGGCGGTCGGACGGTGTACCTGAACATAGGCGGCGGATTTGTCGTAAGAAGCGAGGACATAGTGGCGGTTCTGGACATGGATAACGCCACCTGGTCGCACATCACGCGAGACATGCTCGCGCTGGCCGAAAAAAACGGCGAAATAATAAACGCCGCCGAGGACATACCCCGCAGCTTCATAGTCTGCGAGGACTCCGGAAGCAGAAAAATATATCTGTCCCAGCTCTCAAGCGCCACGATAGCAAGGCGCAGCTGAGCGGGGCGAAGCAATCCGATACTCCCGCGCCGTTTTGCGGCGCAGGCCGAAAAGGAAGTAAATGAATGTCTGAAATCAACGAAAAGATAACTCAGGAATACGACGCCAGTAAAATACAGGTGCTCGAGGGCCTGGAGGCCGTGCGCATGAGGCCCGGCATGTACATCGGCTCGACAAGCGCGAGCGGCCTGCACCACCTGGTCTATGAGATTGTGGACAACGCCATAGACGAGGCGCTCGCAGGCTACTGCGACCACATCGAGGTCACGATAGAGCCGGGCAACGTGATATGCGTCTCGGATAACGGCCGCGGCATCCCAGTGGACATACAGGAGCAGACCGGCAAGCCCGCGCTCGAGGTTGTGTACACAGTGCTGCACGCCGGCGGCAAGTTCGGCGGCGGCGGGTACAAGGTCTCCGGCGGCCTCCACGGCGTCGGCGCGAGCGTGGTGAACGCCCTCTCCGACTGGCTGGAGGTCTGCGTCCACAAGAACGGGAAGATTTATCAGATGAAGTTTTCCCGCGGCGACATTACGCAGAAGATGGAGATTGTCGGCGAGACGGACCACACGGGCACCGTCGTGCGCTTCCACCCGGACCCCGAGATGTTCGACACGACGGAGTTCGACTACGACACGCTCCACACCCGTATGCGCGAGCAGGCCTTCCTCAACGCGGGGCTGCGCATCTCCACCGAGGACAGGCGCGAGGGGCTCGAGCAGAAGGACACCATGTGCTACGCCGGCGGCATCCGCGAGTTCGTCACGTATATAAACCGCAACAAGACCGCCCTGCACGAGGACGTCATATACATGTCCGGCGAGCGCGAGGACTCCGAGTGCGAGATAGCGCTGCAGTACAACGACGGCTATAACGAGATGCTGGTCTCCTTCGCCAACAATATCCACACGCCGGAGGGCGGCATGCACGAGACGGGCTTCAAGAGCGCGCTCACCCGCGTGCTCAACGCCTACGGCCGCAAGACCAACGCGCTCAAGGAGGGTGAAAGCCTCTCCGGCGAGGACTGCCGCGAGGGCCTGACCGCGGTGATATCCGTCAAGCTCACGAACCCGCAGTTCGAGGGCCAGACCAAGGCCAAGCTCGGCAACAGCGACATGCGCACGCTTGTGGACAACGTCGTGAGCGCGAAGCTCGAGCAGTT
>CALXGL010000033.1 GCA_944387825.1 uncultured Oscillospiraceae bacterium
GCAGCTTTTTCCCCGCCCACCTTATAAAAGAGGCCCGCGACAGCGTCCTCAAGCTGCTGGACGAGATGGGCTACGGCTGCGTATGCGTGGACGAGGCCAGCTGCAAAATGGGCGCCGTCCAGACCCACGCAGAGGCGCTCGCCTGCGCAGAGCTCTTCTCGAGGAACCGGGAAATCATAAGCGGCGTCATCGTCGTCCTGCCGAACTTCGGCGAGGAATCCGCCGTCGCGGACGCGATAAAGCTCTCCGGACTGGAGGTGCCTGTGCTGGTGCAGGCCTGCGACGACGACTTCGACAAGATGGACATGGCCAACAGGCGCGACGCCTTCTGCGGCAAGCTGTCCGTCTGCAACAACCTCTATCAGCTGGGCATCCCCTTCACGGACACCAGCACCCACACCTGCCGCATAGACTCGGACGGCTTCCGCTCCGACATCCTCCGCTTCGCCGCGATCTGCCGGGTCGTCAAGGCCCTCCGTTCCGCCAGGATAGCCCTGCTCGGCGTCCGGCCCTCGGCCTTCAGGACCGTGCGCTTCTCCGAGAAGGTGCTCCAGCGCGCCGGCGTGGACGTGGAGACCGTGGATATGTCCACCGTGATCCACCGCGCCGAGAGCATAGGCAACAAGGCGCTCATAGACAAAAAGGCCGCGGAAATACGCGCCTACGGCGACATACCCTCCTACATAGGCCCCGGCAAGATCGAAAAGCAGGCCCGGCTCTGCCTGGCCGTCCAGCAGCTGGTGGACGAGCTGGATTGCGACGCCAGCGCCGTACAGTGCTGGGACGCGCTGGAGAACTACTACGGCTGCGCCGCCTGCCTCGCCATGAGCATGATGGGCGAGGCCGGGAAGCCCTCCGCCTGCGAGAGCGACGTCATGGGCGCGCTGACCATGCTGGCCCTGTCCAGGGCGGCCGGCTCCGCCAGCGCCTACATGGACTGGAACAACAACATCCGCGAGGAGCGCGACAAGTGCCTGAGCCAGCACTGCTCCAATTTCCCGCGCAGCTTCTTCGGCGGGCCGGTTGAGATAGAAAATCTCGACGTGCTCAGCACTACCCTCGGCGCGGAAAACTGCTTCGGCTGCTGCAAGGGCCAGGTCGCCGCCGGCCCCATGACCTTCGCCAAGCTGAGCACGGATGACTTCACGGGGCGCATCTGCGCCTATGTCGGCGAGGGCGAGTTCCTCGACGAGCCTATGCCCACGAAGGGCGGCCTCGCCTGCTGCCACATTGAGAACCTCCAGGGACTGATGAAATACATCTGCTCCAACGGCTTCGAGCATCACGTGGCCTTCGTGCGCGGCCATGTCGCCGGCATACTCTGCGAGGCCTTTGAGAAATACCTGGGTTACTCCGTCTACCGCCACGGTTGAGAGCCGGAGGGGAATAGAGCGCGGCCTGACGCCAGTCGGGCCGCGCTTTTGCCGCGCAATTTTCCGGGCGGCCTGGCCGGATGCGGAGGCCCGGCGAAACTACACAAAACGCGTATGAGGCTTTTGTATAATACGATGATTTTACAGAGAAGGGCAAAAATGTATGGACAGCCGCCGCCGCACATCATAACATATGTGCAAGGATACGAGATAGGAGCGCGGACTGATGAGTTGAAATGGCATGAGCGCGGCACGGCAAATGAGCGAAACCGCACAGCGCAGGGCGGACGGGCATGGGGCGCGAGTACGGCGCCGCGGCCGACGCTAGACGGCACGCCTGTTCCGCTGCCTCGCCGCTCTTGTTTGGGCAATTCATTTGTACATAAAACACCATAGAGAAACAAGGAGGAAAGAAGAGTGAAGAAGCGGGTAAAGTGTGTGCTGGCGGCGGTGGCGGCGGCGCTGTGCCTCTGCGCGGGGGCGTGGGCGGAGGACGGCGGGTTCGCGGAGATAGGCTATACGCCGGCCGAGGCGGGGCTTTCTGCGAAGTTTGAGTTAGTCGTGACTGATGAGCAGGGGGAGGAGATATACAGCGCGGAGTACAGCGGTGCGAAGCTGCTGGAAAACCCCATGCTCGTGAAGGTCAGCTCAGGCGAGATAGTGTCCGTGAGCACGGACCGTGGCGAGGTGACCGGCTGCGAGCTGGACGGCGGCACGGCCAGCTTCGTCTGGAGCGGCGCGCTGGGTAAGAACGTCATAACGGTCGTAGTGCGGCTGCCGGAAGCGCCGCCGGAGCCGGAGGGTACGGCGATACGCCTTGAGCAGGGGGAGGCGCTGAAGATACTGTACCACGCGGGGGTGGACGTGTCGGAGGTGGATAGCGTGCTCACGGCGGTGTACACGCCGCTGGACGCCGGGCCGTGTACGCTGAGCTTGAGCGCGGGCGGCGCGCTGGAGGGCGAGACGCAGTCGGAGGGCGGCACTGCGGCGACGCTGAAGCTGGAGTACACAGCCGGTGGGGAGAAGCAGACGGCCAGCCTGTTCAGACGGGGTTTCGAGCTGCGGCGTTCGGAGGGCGGCCTGGAGATAGCGGCAGAGGGCGGCGTGTGCCTGGTGGAACTTCGTAATGGAGATTTTGCCTCGCACACGGTTGTGGAGTCCGGGACGCCGGCGGCGTCCATACCCGGGCATGGAGAGGGCTTCATGGGCTGGCTGCTGGATGGGGAGCTGCTGGACGGCGACGCCATAACTTCGGACTGCGTCCTTACGGCGGCTCGCTGGGAGGTGACGGGCCACGCGGGCAGCGGCGCGCGCGTGCTGAACCCCGGCGGGGAGCTGGAGCGGCTGCTGGAGGGCTACCTCGGCGGGGCGGCGGAGGCGCTGTGGATACGCCTGGAGGGCGCGCTGCGCTCTGGGAACGAGGCGTATGCGGACAACGGCTGGCGTGACGGCGGGAAATACTATTACGTATCGAATTGCGAGGCGGAGGCGAACTTTGAAGGCGGCTGTGAGAACGCGCACGTCCCGTACTCGGAGCTGCGCGGGATCACGCTGCTTGCCGAGGGCGGCGGGAGGAGGCTGGAGCTGTTCCTGCCGCTTGAGGAACTGGAGGCCGGTGTGAACGAGTACGGGGAGCTGGAGCTGCGCGTGCTGGCGGCGGAGGAGCCGGTGGAGTTTGTGGACGTGGCCGAGGGCGAGTGGTACAGCGAGGCGGTGGAGTACGTGTGCCGGGCGGGGGTGATGACCGGGACTGGGGCCGGTTTTGAGCCGAACCTGGGCATGACGCGGTCGATGGTATGGGCGACGCTGGCGCGCGCAGCCGGGGCTGCGGCGGATGGCGCTGAGTGGCAGCTTGCGGCGCAGCGCTGGGCGCTGTTGGCGGGAGTGAGCGACGGGAGCGACCCGAACGGCCTTGTCACGCGCGAGCAGTTTGCAACGATGCTGTGGCGCAGCTGCGGCTGTCCGGCGGCGGGCGGCACGCTGGCGGGCTATGCCGATGCGGACGCCGTGGGCGCATACGCCCGCGAGGCGCTGGCCTGGGCGGTGGACAGCGGCGTGGTGAGCGGCATCGGCGGCGCGCAGCTGGACCCGCAGGGCGGCGCCACCCGCGCCCAGGCCGCCGTCATGCTCGCCAGATTACTCCAGCTGGAGGGGTGACTGGATAAAAGCGCCCGGGACCGCGCGTTCTGCGAGGTCCCGGGCATATTTGCGTTATCCAGCGCGGCCTCCGCTCCGGCGGGTCATTGGGCGAAGCGCGCCCTGAGATAGGCGAGCACCTCCTCCTGGCAGCTCATGCCGGCGGCTTCGCGGGCTATCTAGCGCAGCTGCGCGGACGTGTACATGGCAACGGAACGCTTCACCCCCGGCGCGGACGCCGCGGACATGGACAGCTTGTCTATCCCGAAGCCGACCAGCACCGGGGCCGCGAGCGGGTCGCCGCCCAGCTCGCCGCACACGCCGACGCTTTTGCCGCGCCTGGCGAATTCCTCGATGACCCTGCGCATGACGCGCAGCATGGCCGGATGGTAGTTCTGGTAATAGTCCGCGACCTGGGGATTGCCCCTGTCGGCGGCGGTGAGATACTGGCACAGGTCGTTTGTCCCAATCGACGCGAAGTCTACCTCCTCGGCCGCCTTGTCAGCGACGACGGCAATGGACGGTATTTCCACCATGATGCCCAGCTTTTAGTCCCGGCTCACAGGCTTCCCCTCCGCGCGCAGGGCTTCCGCCGTGTCGGAGATGATGCGCTTGGCCCGCCTTATGTCCTCCAGGCTGGCCACCATCGGAAGCATCAGCCACAGGTTGCCGTACGCCGACGCCCGCAGCGCGGCGCGCAGCTGTGTGCGGAACAGTTCGGGCCTGTTGAAGCAGAGCCTGAGCGCACGTACCCCCAGGAAGGGGTTGTCCTCGCGGGGAAGGGGCATGTAGCTTAGCGTCTTGTCGCCGCCGATGTCCAGGGTCCGCAGCGTCACGGGCTTGTCCCCGCAGGCGAGCATGACGCGGCGGTAGGCCTCGAACTGTTCCTCCTCTTCCGGCATATGATCCTTGCCCATATAGAGGAATTCAGTCCTGAAAAGGCCGACAAAGTCAAAATCTTTCACCTGCTCCAGCTCGCCGGCGTCGGCCGAGCCTATATTCAGGCCTATCCCCACGTTTAGCCCGTCCTTCGTCCGGCAGGGCTTGCCGGCAAATTCCCGCTCGGCTGCGAGGCGGGCCTGCCAGAGCCGGCGCTTTTCGGCGTAGCGCGCTGACTCGCCTGCGTCCGGCCCGCAGATAACAAGCCCGCCGTCCGCGTCTACTATCAGCTCCTCGCCGTCTTTTATCAGCTCCGGGGCGTCTGTGATGCCCGAAACGGCCGGAATGCCCCAGCTCTTGGCGATAATTGCCGTGTGGGACGTCGGGCCTCCCAGCTCGGTTACTATGCCCAGCACCTTGGCCCTGTCCATGGCCGCGGTATCGGAGGGAAAGAGGTCCCGGGCTATTATCACCACCGGCCCGGCAAGGCTGGCGATGTCCCCTGCTTCGATCTTGTCTATGCAGCGGAGGAGGCGGTTTTTGACATCCCGGACGTCCGACTGCCGCTCCGCTATCCTCGCGTCTTTCGAGCGCGCCAGGAGAGCGCAGAAGCGCTCATATGCCGTATCTACCGCCATCGAAGCGCTGAAGAATTCTTCGGAGATAAGCTCGTCTATCTCCTCGGCCACCGCCTCGTCCAGGAGGATCTCAAGATGCGCCTCGAAGATTTTCGCCTTGTCCGGCTCGGCGTCCTTCAGGCGCCCGTACCCAGCCTCGAGTTCAAGCCGGGCGATTTCAACCGCGGCAAGGTATTCGGCTCTTACCGCTCCGGCCTCATCTGCGGTTATCCGTTCAGACTTGACGCCTGGGACGTACGGCTTATAGACGTATGCCTTCCCCGCGGCTATGCCGGGCGAGATGCCGTTTCCGTAGTATGTCATAGATTATCCTTTCCGAGTATAATCGCTCTCGTCGGGCCGCGCGAACACGTATCCCGGGTCCACGTTCTGCCGCAGGCTTTCCGGCAGGAAGGAGTCGTCGCCTATGTATTCCTGCCGGAAGGCTCCGTCCTCTTCCACTATCAGCGACAGCGACGCGTTTGGCAGCGCAGCCATGAAGCGGCGCGGCGGCAGCCCGAAGGCAAATGCGAGCAGCATACGCAGTGAGAATGCGTGCGAGCTTATACAGATTCGTCCGCCGCTGTGCCTGGCGCATATTTCCCGCAGCGCCCGGCCCACCCTGGCGTAGACGGTTTCCGCAGGCTCGGCGCCGCCGTACGTGAACAGCGCCGGATTGATCCTGAGCCGCTCCATTTCATCGGGAGGCACTACGGCGTACATATCCCTGATAAGGGTCAGGCTCATCCTGCCGCCGTCACGCTCGATAAGCCTTTCGTCCAGGCGCAGCACCAGGCCCTGCTCTTCCGCATACGGCCTTATCGTATCCACCGCGCGGCTGAGAGGGCTGCTGTAGACGGCGTCTATTCCGGTCCCGCTTAACCGGCGGGCGAGGTATTCGGCCTGCAGCCTGCCCGTTTCGTTCAGCGGCTCGTCCTCGCGCCCGTAGTACCGGCGCTCCGCGTTGTATTTCGTCGTACCGTGCCGGACAAGATATACCTCCGTCCTCATATCTCGCCGAAGCCGGACCTCACCAGCTCCGCCAGCTCTTCGGCGGCACGGCGCTCGTCCTCTCCCTGCGCGCAGATCTCTATAGAGTCGCCCAGGCACATCTCTATGGAGAGCACGGATATTATGGATTTGGCGTTAACCGGCTCCGGCGACTGCTCGTTATTCAGGTTTCTGACCTTTATCTTCGAGCGGAATTCCTTTGCCTTTTTTACAAAATCCGATGCCGGCCGGGCGTGGATGCCCGTAGGGTTTACAACCATAAGCGTCACTGAGTGCATTGCTATACCCCCCTGTGTTTATCTGGGAAACCGTGCAAAGTCCCATACGCCTTGGCGGCGGAGGTTGACACACCTGGCCTTAAGGAAGCGCTTCAGCTCCTCCACAGTCCCGCCATGCAGGGCGGCCTTCGCAACGATCACGCCTTTGTGTCCTTGGCGCACATCCTCGATGACGAGAATCAGAAGGCGTTTGGTCTCCAGTATCCTGTTGATCTGTCTATAGGCTATTGTCCCATGCGCGACCCGGGCGCTGTTGCTTATCCGCTGCGCGTCGAAGGAGACGCTGATCTGCGGCTCTCCGCCGTGAAGGTAGAGCAGGCGCGAAAAGTTCATGCGCGCCGTAAACCTGTACCCAAACGCTATGGACGCAGCGCACAGCGCGGCAATCAGCGTGCACACCAGCGAGGCGGTCAGGCTGGCGCGGAAATACGCCGCCGCAAGTACGGCGAAGAAGGCCGCAAATACCGCCGCGTATACGTATTGCAGCTTTTTATAGGACCGGGCAAGCCCGGCGGCGTACTCGTAGTAAAGCGGCCTGTCGAGCACAAACTCGCAGGTGAACTCCTTCTTCATAAAGACGCACCCCCAGGGAATGAGCGCCCCCAAAGCGAGGGCGCTCGTGCTTTTCTGTTAGAATTTCAACTTTGCCAGGGCGCCCATGAAGTCGAAATTCTCCTCTCCCGGCACCATCAAAGCCGTGATGGCGACGCCTTGTTCGTGCAGGAAAATGACGTCATCGTAATCCTCCTTGTCGAGGAAGACGCTCCGCTTTACCTTCTGCGCCCCGGAGATGTTGCCGACGTTGATCTCTTTGAAGCGGTATCCCGCCTTATACAGCGCCACGAGGGTCTGCACCGAGCGGACAACGATCATCACGGACTGCCCGTCGTATTTCTGCGCGAGGAGGTTTGCCGCCGCCTTTTCCACGCTCAGGACGGAGAGCTTTATGTCCTGCGGCGTAGAGGAGCGCAGCATTAGCCGCTCCAGATCGTTAGCGGCGGCCGCGTCGTCTATGACTATGCAGCGCCCGACCTTCAGCTTCCGCAGCCAGACGGTGGCGACCTGGCCGTGGACCAGCCTTTCGTCTATACGGATGTTCTTTATGTCCTGCATTTCCCTCTCCAATCAGATGTGATAGATGCGTGAGAAGTATTTCGCCGTCAGCTTCTCATTGAATTCCCTTCCGCCGTCGAGGTTCTGGCTCATGTATACCGGCGGCTCGAAGCCCCTTCCTAGCATCAGCTCGCAGGCCCGGCACATCGTGCATTGCAGCAGGATGGCCGCAGATATCGATGATACGCCGCAGATAGGGGAACTCATCCCCTCGAGTCTGACCGCCGCGTCGCCCTCCGGCGTCCTGTTGTCCAGCACAACGTCGGCTATCTCATACAGGCGCTTGCCCGAGGAGTGCTTGGAGCTGAGCAGACTTGACGCGGACACGGACGTGACGGCGATCACCTTCGCCCCGCGTTCCTGCGCGCCGAGCGCGATCTCTATGGGCATTGGGTTCCTGCCGGAGTTTGATATTACGACGACGACGTCCTCCGGGGCGATCTCAGCCTTCTTAAGGAAGTGCGTCCCCACGCCCTCAATATGCTCATACGCGCCGTAAGCCGGGTCGCGCAGGCACTTCGACGGGATTAGACCGCCGGCCCTGGCGGCGATCTCTATTGCGGAGCCGTAGGAATGGCCCCAGCCGAAGCATTGCAGTATGCCGCCGCTCACCATGCACCCCGACA